>CAZKDT010000071.1:0-8665 GCA_964551515.1 uncultured Desulfobacteraceae bacterium
AATTCGAAAATCCAAACAATGTCTCGCCATGGAAGGTTTTGGTCATTGAATATTGGAATTTGAGATTTATTTGTAATTTGGTGCTTGGAATTTGTGATTTTAGACACAAAACTCCAAGGCAGAGCCATCTATCTCTGACCTGGCTCTCCGAGGCGTAGGCTCTACGAGCCGGAGGCCCAAAGGACCAGGTTTTTCAGGGCAAATAAAAAAAATGATGACCGTATCTGAAAAAATTGTCCAAAAGACACCCCCGGATAGCAGAGCAATCCGGCAAAAGGTGTTTGAAACGGTCTCTGAGTCCGACAAAAAGCTGACTTACGGTGAACTGAAAAAAAGACTCTCCCAAAAGTTTGCAATCGACAAAAAAGTGTTAAAAACGGCCATAAGTGACCTGGTGGCAGATCGCCAATTAATCTACACTTATAATTTCGGCTGTTCGTTCCTGGAAAAATCGTTTAACAAACCCATCCGCATCTCAAAACGGGTTGTTCTTAAACCACCGGAAATGTGTTACACGCCGAAATCCAATGAGGTGGTCATTGATATAGCGCAAGGTGCGTCCTTCGGCTCAGGAGAACACCCCAGCACCCAGCTGGCGGTCAGGGGCATAGAAGCGGCATTATCCGGAAAAAATCGTTTCTCAAAAACAAACTATACCCGAACCCTGGATATCGGAACCGGGTCCGGAATTCTCGCAATAGCAGCCGTATCGTTAGGGGTAAAAAAGGCATGGGGAATTGACATCGATCCCTGCTCAAGATCAGAAGCTAAAAAAAATATTAGTTTGAACAACATGGAAGATCAAATACAGATCCTTGACCGTAACATAGAAGATATCAATGAAAGTTTTTCCTTGATCACGGCCAATCTACGGTATCCAACCATCAAACGGCTTTGTTCTCACATTTCAAAAATAACAGAAAAACCAGGTGCGGTTGTGGTTTCGGGATTCAAAAAAGATGAGGTGAAAGACGTTTTGAATAGTTTCACCCAAAGAGGCTTTAGCTGTGTCTGGAAAGAATTTGAGAAAGACTGGGCAGGAATAGTATTTGCTCGTTAAATCCTGGCACAGATAAACCGGAACGAATTGCCACCAGGCATAAAGCCACAAAGGAAACTTGTTTATTAAAATTCATCTTCGTGTCTGGTGTCTTGGTGGCGAAATGTTTTGCCATAAAAAGAAGGTATAAAAATGGATATCTCAGCATTTTCACCTGAACAATCGGCAGGCCAGCGTTTGATGGTGGGGTTTGACGGAACCGAACTCAACCGGAACCTCAAATTTCTTATTAAAAATTTACTTGTGGGGGGAATTATCCTTTTTGCAAGGAACCTTATAAATCCCGACCAGATCAAACGCCTGTGCTCATCCATTCAGGAATACGCCCGTTCCTGCGGCCAGCCGCCGCTTTTTATCTCTATTGACCAGGAAGGCGGAAAAGTAGCCAGACTTAAAGAACCCTTCACCCAGTTCCAGGGTAATCCCGAAATGAAAGGTCCTGAAGATGCGATCCACTTTGCCAGGGTAACTGCTTTAGAACTCACAGAAGTCGGAATCAATATGAACCTTGCACCTGTATTGGATTTTGCCTCCGAAGGCATAAACAGTGTCATGGCAAACCGTGTGTTCGGACATGACCCCATGTGGGTATCTGAACTGGGAAAGGTGGTTATCGATCACCTTCAGGCAAATAATATTATGGCGGTGGGCAAACATTTCCCGGGAATCGGCCGTATTATACTCGATCCACATCATGAAATATCCGATCTTGACATTGATATTGACACCATGCGAACAACAGATCTCCTCCCTTTTAAAACCGCCATAGAGCATAACGTGGCCGGAATCATGCTATCTCACATTCGTTATACAAAAATGGATTCCATATGGCCCGCAAGCCTGTCCACAACCATCGCCAATGATCTTCTTCGCAGACAAATGGGTTATTGCGGCGTCATCATGACCGACGATCTGGACATGGGCGCCATTAAAAAACATTATGATATCAAAACCGTTCTCCGGCAAATACTTTCAGCAGATATAGACATCGCCCTGATCTGTCACAAAGGCCCGGATATCGAGAATGCTTTTCAAGAGATTTTGAATTCCTTCTCGGATTCTAACAACATTAAAGAAAAAGGATCCCAATCTTTAAGAAGGATCATGAATCTGAAAAGAAAATATTTAAAATTTTAGCCGGACAGCCCGTTCACTCCAACGAAGCCGTTGGGGACTTATTGCCTCACCAATAGCAGCACAACTTGTTGTAGTTCATACCTACATGATACACAATCTTAAAAACCTTGTTTTTTTTACTCGATCCGCTCTAAAAAAGCGCATTATTATCCCTTTAAACCGGGCCTCCGTGCTACTTATGCAACTTGACAACTACCTACTTTTACAGACAATTAAGAATTATCAACTGACTACACTTAAGGTCATTATTTCAGATGACAAAACTGCTGTTATCATTTAAAAAATTATACACAGGTGAAAAAGAACTGCTGTAGATTGGTGCTCAGATATCACAAAGATTGTCCTCCGGTTCAATGAAATTGAAGATATTGATATATATGTTCGGGAGATTCAGGCAATCACTGCAGAACCCGATCTGACCTGCGAAAAAAACTTTAATAAAACTGTTGTTGACCCGGGAGATACAATCACTGCCACAGTCACAATCACTAATAATGGGGATGCTGCGACGAATATTAACGTTACGGATACCCTTGATGCAGGCCTATCTTACGGGCCCAATACCGCCAAGGTGGATGGCATTCTGAGTGAACCTACAGGTGGACCAGCAGGTCCGCTGGTATGGACCGACTTAGGACCCATAGCGAAGGATGGTGGAACCTTGACTCTTACCTATGATATCTTTGTGGATGCCATAGGTGCAGGCGACGAACTGTGTAATTATGTGCTTGTAGAATCGACGACATTTCCGGAAATAGATACGACCTGTGAAGACTGCGTGACCCACAATCCACCACCCCCACCCGGAGTTCCCACCTTCACCCAGTGGGGAATCATCGGGTTTTTATTGCTCCTGACCGTCAGTGGCGTGTGGTTAACACGACGCAAGGGTTCAATGAGCTGAAAAAGGGGATAAATGAGCTGACAAGCAAATAAAAACCATAACTATCCCGGTAGCGCAACGTATGTCTACAAGCCATCTTGCCTACCGGGATTTTTTTTGCCGCAAAATGCCAGCCTATCATGCTTCTAAGCCCTTGGATATTCTTTTATTTTCCGCAGCAATTTTTAAATTTTTTGCCGCTCCCGCAAGGACAGGGATCATTTCGACCTATATCAGCCTTGATATTAGAAGGGAAAATCAGGCGAACTGAAGCTATGGATATTAAAACCACTATTAATGCCAGGAATTGCCTCCCGCCATTATTTAATAAATAGTTCCAGAATTCCCGGATCTGCCCACTCATCGAGTGAACACCCCATGGTTTTTCAATCCTGTTTATAATATCGAAGGGAATATCGATCAATTGCGTTCCTATTAGAAGGGGTACGGAAATCAGAAACACCTTTAATCTCTCTTTAATCGATAAGCCGGGCCACGCAAACAGAAAAGAATAGAGGATTAGAGGAGAAATATACAAAGTCCTTCCCACAATGCCTGCTTTTACTTCTGATCCTCCCAAGGTCCTGCCCTTATCGTCAACCCCTACTCTGAAAACCTCAACCTGATACATGATCTGGTTCTTATCATTAAGGTATAATTCCTTAATGTTATAATCCGAACGGAGTATTTCTATTTCGCAAGAAAACAGGGGTAAAAAAAGGCGGATATAGTAAGGTCCTAAAATGTAGAACAGCGATGACAAGAACAAACCGGCTAAAATGAGGCGAAGAAAAAACCTAAAGATATGGGTTTTAGACCTTTTTGAAGAATTTTCCATCGATCCCGCCAAATTTACTTGCCCATACAATAAAAAACAACAGCGCAATGAAAATAATGAATATTTGTCCAATATAAACATGAACAACATCAAAGGTGTCCGGTTTGTATTTGAGGCAATAGAAAAGTACCACTATCCGAACCAGATTGGAAAGGTATACAACGAAACAACCTACCAGAGAACCAATTATTTTTTTCCTAATACTCATATTAAAAGCCCAAATTGCCGCCACAAGGAGTAACATGCCTTCTGTTCCTTCACACCCACCGATAACTTTGACTTTGAAGCTTCCAGACTGAATCGTTCTATTTTCAACAAAACTTTTTTCCTCAGGGGTAATCAGGTTAATGATCATTGAGCTTGCTTCAGCGTTGAGCTTGTGAACAAACAAAGGTACTGTAAAAGGATAAACAACGTAGTGTATTGCCTGGACCGAGATAAATAACAGGATAAAAAAGAGAAAAAACCTGATCTCTTTTCTGTTTGATTTGACAAATATTTTTAGATAAAGTTTAGGTTCCATTTTGAACCTTTGATTGTTTAGCCTACTTCCTTGCCCTCGTCACTGATACTTTTCCGAGTTATAGAGTTGTGTGACGGGCTGGGGATAAGTAACAACATATTGTGCTGCAAATGATGCAGCAACAAATTTAAACCAGCTTCAAGCATCCAAAATCAAAATATCGAATAATGATCGTAATGTCAAGACGGCATTTTGCTCCAAATCGGCTGAAAATATGGGGTGTTGGACAATGATATGCTTGTTAACTTGAGAGTCTAATTGCTGCAGACGCCGGCATCTTTGATCGTGATCAATCCCGATCTGGCCGTTGAGGAAGCAAGGGCGCTTCTGGTTTTGTTTTGTAGCTTGCTTAATGAGAAACAACGCCGATTGTATGCCGGGCTTGAGTCACTCAAGCTTGGCCATGGCGGGGATTCGCACATTGCTGCCATTTTGGGCCTTGATCCGCATACGGTCGCAAAAGGCCGCAAAGAATTGATGGACGCGGATTTATCCGCCACAAATCGGCTGCGGGCTCCTGGTGCGGGACGACCGTCGCAGGAAAAAAACGCCGCAAATCATGAACGCCATCGGGGAGATCATGAAATTCGAGACTGCCGGTGATCCGGTCAGCGGCTGCAAGTGGACCCATAAAACCACCGGAAAAATAGCACGCGAACTCAGATGAAAGAAATTAATCTAAAGCATTATACCCAACGGCCAAAATGGAACTACTCCATTAGTCCGTCGAAAAATGTGAATTAATTTATGCGCAAGTCCTAAGTCCCCGTCTATTTTCATTTACGTTTTAGTGCCTTATTCCTTAAACCCTGTCAAAAAAAACAAGAAAATTTTTTGACAGGTCTGATGATCGGCATCCAATACAGTTCTTCGGAGTTTTTGGTGCCGGTAGTTTTTTCGCGTTTTGGGTTGCGGGTATAACCCGCCTTAGATCATCATATTCCGGACGTGAGATTCTTCGGTCCCGTGATGGGCCAACTGGTAAAAGAAAGCGGTCAACGGATAGGGCAGCCCTTTGAGATTTTCACGGCCGGTGTTCTGCCTGACGTGGCCTACAATGCGGCCAGGAATGAATACCTGGTGGTCACGGAGCAGTTGTTTAATTATGATTTTAATCTAAAGGCAAAATACGGACCCGCGCGTTATGCGTATCGATTGAAATCAAAGACCCACTTTGAATCTCAGCCATGAATTTGTTTATTGCATTCATAACGATAGAACCAATAACGCTTGGCATAACATTTTGAGTCCGCACCTGAATTACACTTGGACCAGCATCTTTGGAAGCGGCGAGTAAGGCTCCAAAATCTAAGTCATGCGTAAAAACAACATAGCCTTTTTTCTTGGCCCAGGTCATTATCTCCTTGTCTGATGCACCATGAGAACCGACATTAGACCAGTGAGTAGCCTCAATTCCTTTGTTTTCTAAAAAATCAACCCAGGCAGGTGGCAAGTTCATATCAAGGAGAATTTTCATCAGCTCGCTAAGGGAATGTCTCTTTCTTCTGATCGCCAAGCAGCATATGATAATGCTTCCATAATATCCTCCCGTTCAAGATATGTATATGCTGCTAAAATATCATCAATAGTCTCCCCGGTAGCAATAAGACCAACTATCGTACCGACAGTCACCCGTTTACCTCGAATACATGGTTTTCCCCCCATGATTTGCGGGTCAAAAGTAATGCGCCGTAACTGTTTCATTATTTTGTCTCCTTCGTTTGGACTCTGGCCGATGATACCCCAGAAACAGATATAATGTCAAATATTGTATGAGAACTGGGGTCAAAGTTTCGAGGTTCAGAGATCCCCGGTTGAATTCGCCTCATTCCTTTTCTTGAAAAAACTTAATGGGGTGCAAGCAGGGCAGGCAGGTCCGCCGATAACGGGATCTTCGTTTCACTGAGAAAAGGCACGAACAGCAGAGGCCGGCAGCCGTCCGGAGCTGTTCGATCATCTCTCTCTCATAAGTTGCTGCAATCCCCTAATATTTCATAACCGCTTTTTTAAAAGGCTCATTTCCAGGGCAAAAAAAACGTTCTGGGTTTAAAATCAGTGCCATAAAGCGTTTCCAGGAGAATATCAATGAATTATAGTGAGTTACGATGGATTGTCTTGGGGATATTGGGGTCATACTATTTAGATTAAAGGGTCATTTTGGGGACCAAAAAGAGTGGTTTAAAACGATTTTAGGGCCTGTTTCAGTCATTTTTTGCTGTTATTATAGTTCGTTACCGTGGCCCGACCCAAGCGCCGGCCCCAAAATCCGTTATAACCAGGATTTTTTTATTACTTGCCATAACATGAAATCCGCTAAATTGACATATCCTATACATTAATATTTACATTGACATTGACATTTTGTCGCGTTAGTATAAATACGTGTCGAATATAAACACGGGGGATTTGTTTTATGCAGTCTGAATTAACGCAAAAACAACGGCGGTTTTTCAGTTACCTGGAACGTGAGATAATCCGAACCGGAAAAGCGCCCAGCTTGAGGCAGGCGGCGACCGATATGGGTGTGAGCCATTCGGCCATATCTCAGCTTATAAAAGCCCTTGAGAAAAAAGGAATCCTCAGACGTAAGGGCCGGTACAGCCGTACGATCCATATGCTCAATCGCGCCCGGGAAACAGCCGGCATCATGCGATGGCAGGAGGTGCCCATCGTGGGGAACATTGCCGCGGGATTGCCCCTGTACGCACAGCAAGAGTGGGGTGGCAGTGTTGTGGTTGATGCAGCCATATATCGGGGTTCAAATCTGTTTGCACTCAGGGTAACGGGCGATTCCATGAAGGATGCGGCCATTTTGGATGGAGATCTGGTTATTTGTGAGCCGCGCCAGTTTGCTGAGAATGGTGAAATTGTAGTTGCGCTGATCCATCAGGAGGAAGCAACGGTCAAGCGCTTTTTTCTCAAGGAAACACAGATTGAACTGCGTCCCGAAAATCCTGCCTTTCGGCCGGTTTATTACAATTTCGACCAGGTTCTGATCCAGGGCAAGGTAATCGGTGTTCAGAGAGGACCCGAGATTGTGGAGAGGCTTTAAACATTAGAGTCCTTATCAACAAAATTCAAACTACATTGAAATGTCCAATGTCCAATGTTCAACGGAAAAATACTTGGAAATTGGATATTAACCCATGAATTCAAGATAGAATATGACCGCAATAATTACTGAAGAACAACGAAATCCCAACGCCTGTCGCCTGTTTGTGGGTACCAGCGGCTTTTCATACACGGAGTGGGTTGAAGCCGGATTTTATCCGTCAGGCACAAAGTCGGGAAACATGTTGCCGATGTATGCCCGGCAGTTTCCCATCACCGAACTTAACTACACCTGGTACCAGATGCCCAGGGCTGAAGCCGTTGAACGCCAGCGCCGGCAGGTTCCCCGGAATTTTTTATTCGCCGCCAAATTGACTCGCACCCTGACTCACGAAATCGACACCCAAAGCTGGCCGGACCAGGCGGTTAACTACAGGGAGGGCGTAGCGCCGATGGTTCAGGCCGGGCAATTGGCAGCCGTGTTGATCCAGCTTCCTCCCTGGTTTCAGCGAACGCCACCCAACCGCAAATACCTGGCAGCCTTGCTTAATAAACTTGACGGCCTGCCTCTGGCAATAGAGTTCCGCCATGGGTCCTGGGCCAACGATCGTGTGTTTGCTGAATTGGAACGTCGCCGGGTTACGCTTGTAGGAATCGATGAACCGGATCTGCCGGGCCTGTTTCCGGCCCTGGATATAGTGACTCACCCGGATCTGTTTTATGTGCGCTTTCATGGCCGTAATTCCAAAGGCTGGCGTTCGGGAAACATGCAGCATCAATTTAATTACAATTATTCCGACGATGAACTGCACGAATGGATCGAAAATAAAATTGAACCCATGAGTAAACAGGCCCGCAGGGGCATCATTTTTTTCAATAATCATGTCCGCGCCCAGGCGCCGGAAAACGCCCGGAGGATGGTAAGGCTGCTCAAGGAGCAAAACCTGACATGCGTGAACGTTCAATCATCCATATAAATGTGGCCAATTTTGCCGTGGCAGTGGAACGGCTGGTGGACTGCCGGCTGCGGGGACGTCCGGTGATCATCGCCCCGGGGGGTGCAGCGCGGGCGGCGGTGTATGATATGAGCGAAGAATCGTATCAAAGCGGCGTGCGTAAAGGCATGACCCTGGAACGGGCTCTTGGCCGTTGCCGGGATGCCGTTGTGATGCC
>CAZKDT010000071.1:8675-10042 GCA_964551515.1 uncultured Desulfobacteraceae bacterium
TCGTTAAACATGCCATGCCATATTCGCCGTTGATTGAAATGACCGACCACAATGGACATTTATTTGTAGATGCCACCCGAACGGGAAGACTGTTCGGTCCGCCGCCTGACGTAGCGTGGCGCATTCGCAAGGCGGTGCGCACAGATATGGGTTTCGATCCCATCTGGTCGGTGGCTTCCAACAAACTGACAGCCAAAGTTGCAACACGCATGGTAAAGCCTGCCGGTGAATATGTCATCGGAGCCGGCGAAGAACAAGATTTTCTGAAACCCGTGCCGGTCCATTTTATCCCGGGAATCGAAGTGGAAGACTTAAAACGTTTTCGGGAATTCAATTTAACCCGTGCCGGTCATGTGGCCCATCTGTCCATGGAACAACTGAATATTATGTTCGGCAGGCGCAGTGGGAGTTTGTACTGTGCCGTGCGCGGCATTGACCCGTCCCCGGTTTTGTCTGTGGGACAGAGGCCGCCGGTTGTGGTTACGGATTATGAATTTTCCAATGACACCAACCAAATGGCGGTGATTCAAGGCGCATTATATGGACTCGCCGAACGGGCCGGTGTAGATTTGCGCAAGTCACGGCTGACAGCAAGACGGATCAAGATTCTCCTCGACTATTCCGACGGCAGGAGGGTTGCCCGTCAGGCGGTGGCCCATCCGGCTACGGCAAATGATTTTCGCCTGTTTGTTCTGGCAAAAAGAGCCCTTGAACGGGCCTGGACCCGCCGGGTCGGCATCCGGCATCTGCGCTTGATTTGCGACCGTTTGACTTATCCCCCCGCACAGATGGCGCTTTTTGCCGAAGATGAAAAAGAAAACAAGATGAGTGACCCCCTGATTTTTGCGCTTGATGCCATCCGCCATCGTTTCGGTTTCAATGCAATTCATGTGGGAAGAACCCTTTAACCGTTATGTAAAAATATCCAATATCCAATGTTCAATTTCCAATGTCCAATGAAATGTTCAATATCTAATGAAAGGAAAAGTAAAAATGATCGAACTATGGCGAAGCACAAAGCGCTGAGTCAAGAAAAGATTTTATTCATAAAATGAAAATATCTTTAAAAGAGTTGCGTGAGACCCGGGTATGGTTGCGTATAATCCTTAAAAAATCATTTATAAAACCCGCAGCACAGGTGAAATCGGGTTTTTCTGAATGCCAAGAGTTGATTCGTATCTTTGCCAAGAGCATTTTGACGGCAGAGTCAAAAAGAGCATAAGAAGGGGGAGCAAAAACCGTTCTCTTATAAACACTTGAAAATTGGATATTGAGAATTCGACATTGGATATTATCTGCCCGGTAAGTGTAATACCTGGGGTTATGAAAATCGCTGTGTATACAGATGGAATTTTAATCCCATTTTT
>CAZKDT010000072.1:0-9975 GCA_964551515.1 uncultured Desulfobacteraceae bacterium
TACGCCTCATGATTACAAAATTTGCACGCCTTGAATTTGAACTTTTTACGAAACCATCTAAATCAGACTTATTACGAAACTATCAACTATGGTGTACAGTCTTTTTAAGTTTACTCTCATTTTTAAGATAATTATCACCAGCCCGTCTGACCCACTCTCGGCTTGAAAGATAGTATACCTTGGGGTTGGTCCCCAGTTTTTCCAGTAATCGGAATGCATTGGGATTGGTCGGCCGACCGTGGTGTTTGGGATCAGGTTTGACCATCCGGTGCACGGCATGATTCGGATTATTCAGATCACCGAACGTAATGGCACCGGCAGGACATGCTTGGGTGCAAGCCGTTTGATATTCATCCTCTCTGAGATCGCGCCTTCCTTCCTTGAATGCCTTTTCCTTTGCCAGCTGGTACCTGTGAAAGCAAAAGCTACATTTTTCAACAACGCCTCTCATACGGGGAGATACATTGGGACTTAAGTATTTTTCCATGCCATCCGGCCAGACCGGATCCCACCAGTTAAAATAACGGGCATGATACGGGCAAGAAGCCATACAGTACCGGCATCCAAAACAGCGGGTATAAATCTGGCTGACAATTCCGGTTTCAATGTTGTAATCAGTCGCAACCGCCGGGCAAACAGATACGCAGGGTGAATGCCCTTCATGTTGTCCCTCACAATGCATGCACGGTCTCGGGAGGTAGCATATATCTGTATTAGGAAACGGTTTCCCGTTGGTCAACTTGTAAACACGTAACCATGTTATGCTCAAAAGTTTGTTTGATTCATCTTTCCGAAAGGGCACGTTATTTTCAGCCATGCAGGCAACCATGCAACTACCGCAACCGGTACATTTATCCAGGTCTATAACCATTCCATACTTCTTGTGTTTCATCAGAACCTCTTTGGATTGACAATTATTGATAAAATGATGAACCAAAATATCTTCAATAGTCAATCTTCAATAGTCACTATAATCAGGCTTTGGCCAGTTTGACCCTGATTCCCCAGGCAGCATCCAAACCTGAAACAGAATCTTCAACCGGACCGATAAGTTCATTAAAGTTTATTCCCTTGCCCGCCAGGTATTCGTCATATGCCGTATGACCCAGTCCCCTGGGCAGGGCAACAAGCCCGGGCATGATACCGTCAAAAAGATGTACCTTGACTTTTGCTTGGCCCACAGGTGTGCTTAACATGGCGAGCTGGCCTTCACGCAGGCCATGCTCTCTGGCTGTTTTCGGATTAAGCTCAATAAAAACATCCGTACCTTTGAGAACTGTATCGTCAACAGATTTCATAACAAACGGCGGATCACCGATCACACCGTTGGCTAATCTGATGGAATCATAAGGTATAAGTAAAAGAGGATAATTTGTTTTGTCCCCTTCAATTTTAACTGGTTTAAATTGTGGCATGAAGCCGGTTTCTTTACATATAAATTCGAATTTGCCGGAAACTGTATCAAACGATTCTTCATGGATTTGAGCAAAAAAATCAGGATAAGACCAGAATCCTTTTTCAACCATGACTTGCCACTTATAGCCCAGGGTTTCTTTAAGACAAGCATCATAACTGTCCCACACAAAAGCGTTCCCTATGGTTCCCCCCAAGGCTTTTGCTAACGAAATTATGACATCTCCGGTATGTTTGGTATTGAACAGGGGCTCAACCACCGGCTTTGAAAGGCCGATAACAGGCTTGGGCATTCCTGCAGGCGTGGGTATATCTTCATAGCGTTCAAGATAGGCATGATTCGGAAGGATCAGATCGGCGTTTTGAGCCGTTTCATCCATATAAGAAGAAAAACTTACCACAAACGGAACCTTGTCAAAAGCCTTTTTCACCGTTCTACTGTCAGGCATGGTATACAAAGGATTTGCACCGGCGACAAAAAGGGTTTTCAGGGGATATTTTTCTCCTGAGTTGACGGCCTTGGGGAGACGATTCATCAGGTACCGTGAAAATGGATATTTTTTACTTCCGGCACCATCCAGTCTATCTTTTTGCATTCCGGCCGCCGCCGTAGCATCCATTTCTATTTCAGGCCAGTTGATATAATCAGGTTCTGCAACAGCAAAAATTCCACCCTTTTTGTTGATATTACCGACAAGAGCATTTAATGCATGTACGGCCGCGCATTCATTAAGACTGCCCGGTGTGGTTCCCTGCCCACGGCCGCAAATTGCCAGAGGCTTTGAGGCACGGCCAAAGCTGCGGGCAAGAGTGATAATTGTTGTACTGTCGATCCTCGTAATTGTTGCAACGCTATCCGGACCGTATTCTCCGAGAACAAAACGCTTCCAATCCTCAAATCCCTCAGAATAATTATTAATAAACTCGGCATCGTACAATGATTCTTTGATAATTACATGGGCAATTCCCAAGGCAAGCGCCGTTTCGGTCCCGGGATTAATGGGAATCCATTTATCTGACTTGGCTGCGGTATTGGACAGGCGGGGTTCGATCTGAATCACTTTGGCGCCGGTATCCCGCCAAGCGCTGTTGGCCCTGAACATCCGTACCGGAGATCCCCATCCATCCACTATCCCGCTTCCAAAGCTTAAAATAAAGTCAGCGTTTTCAAAATCGAATCCGGGTAATGCCTGAACACCCTGCATAAGATGAAGGGTAAACTCATAAGAATCGATGATGGATGGTGTACAGATCAAATTGGGAGAACCGTAGGCAGTCAGAAACCTTTCAAATAACCGGTGCACTGTCCCACGATCTGAACCTGAAATTAAACCGACCGTGTGCGATTGACCTTTTTCTCTCAAGTCACCGAGGATTTCCGCAACCTCTGATAGGGCATCTTTCCATGAGATTTTTTCCCATCTCCCCTGGCCTCTTTTTCCCACTCTTTTCAGAGGTGTCTGGACTCTCGTGGGACCATATAGAAGTTGAAGGCCTGACAATCCCAGAATGCATAACCCACCGTTATTTACAGGATTCCCTTTCATTCCCTCTATTTTAACAGCCCGATTATCAATTTTGCGGACAGTAATACCACAACCACCGGGACAGAGGGTGCAGGCAGAATTGACATAACTGGCTTCGCCATCCTCCGGAACAGGAGTCCACGGCCACATTTGTGTCCATATGGAGCTGTCATCTATCATTTTCCATGGCAATGGGGAAAGGGCTGTGCCCGCCGCACCACCAAGTAAAAACGACAGAAAACTTCTTCTACCAATTTTCATCTATTTTACCTCTTTAGATAAAGTCAAAAACTTTGTTAGCATTCTCTTTTTAATAAAAAATATTCTGTTATTGTAACCGGTAATGGATACAAATTATTTATGACATACGAAACAAGCGTCTTTTTCCGTTTGAACACTACTTCCCTTGTCGGAAATTGATGTACCCGGAGAGACCACGTCAACAAGATGGTCGATCAGCCTGTTTGTAGGAGTTTTAATCCCTGTTCTTTCGATATTGGCAGTGTTTTTACGATGGCATTCAGCACAATCGTCCATTTTCATCCGATCCCAGGTATTCTTTTTGAAACCGCCGATGCTTTTTCCCCAGATATCACGGCTGTAGCCCGTAATCCGGTTTTCTTCATAAATTTTCAAGCGTTCTGATTCCCCAATATGTCCGTGACAGGTAACACAGTCCATTCCGGCAACTTTAACATGGGCGACATGGGAAAAGAATACACAATCAGGCTGCCGTGAATATATCAACCATGGAACCTCTCTTCCTTTAGAAACGTACTCCTCAACAAATTTGATTTCATCCGGACTTTCTCCCTGTATTTCTTCGTGGCAGTCAATGCATTGTTCAAGCTTTGGAACACCGGAATAGGTGCCGTCCTCACGAAAGAAATGGCAACTTTCACACCCGTTGTCAACTTCCGCCATATGCAACACATGGTTAAAATCGATGGGCTGTTTTTTTTTCGAATAAAGAAGCTTCGGGAAAATAATCCATCCCAAAATAAGACTTGCAAACAGTCCAATAACAAAGAACAGTATAATTGGCCCCGCAGACCGGTTATCCTGTTCTTTTTTATCTATTTCCGTTGACGATGTTGCAACTCCATCGCCGCCGGCATTTTCCGTAATTTCCTTATCATTATCATCCAAAGCACTCATAAGATCTCCGTTGTTAAAATAAACTTTTATTTCTGAATGGGGAAATAACTTGCGGCTTTGTAACTGTAAATCTACTTTTTGTCAAGGGGAAATCATTCTCGTTTTGCTTTATACTTACGCAAAAGGTTAATTATAAAAACCAAAAGCGTGGAATATAAAAGGGAAAAAAATATGTCTGTATATGATTGGTTCTGTAGCATAAAATAATCTGTTGAAATTACATATTTTCAGCCACGGAAACCGTCCTGTCGCCGAGAATATTAACATAACTTCCCATTTCATTATCGTACCAGCCGTATATTACCGCCTGCGTTATCGGGATTCTGATCGTTACATCTTTCAATAATCCTAAAATTTCTTTTTCCAATCCCGGTATTTTTTCCAGGTTAACTGTCTGATCGGCGGTACGGGTATGGGTTTCATGGCCCTCAATAACGGCGGCAGCCCTCGGCAATCCAATGATATCCCCTGAAACATTCTGTTTTTCAGAGTAGTGGAGGTATCCATAAGGATCATGGGTTGCCGCCTCCCGGTATATATCATTGAGCATCTCCCTGCTTATGGGTTCACCGGACAACTCCTCCTGTAAATTCAACACCAGTATAATCAGAGAACCTGTGGATATTGGCACTCTTACAGATTCCGCAATAAAGCCGATTTCTTCCATTTCCGGGATTACAAGTCTAAGGGCATTGGCAGCACCTGTGGTTGTGAGGATAATGTTGTTCATTATGCTCCTGTTTTTCCTCAAATCGACTGCTCCTGTTTTTGGAAGCCGGTCCAATACCTGCTGTGATCCGGTGACGGCATGTACGGTTGCCATGGAAGCAGAAAGTATTTTCTTAGGACCCAAAGAATTAACAAGGGGTTTTATCATATGAGCCAGGCAGGTGGTGGTGCAGGATGCATTGGAAATAATATTATGGCGCCTGGGGTCATAAACATTGTTATTGATACCCATCACCGTGGTTACGGCATCGCTCGGCATGGGCTTGCCTTTGTCTTTTATTTTAAAGGGCGCTGAGACAATCACTTTTTCGGCGCCGGCTTCAAGATGTCCGCGAATAGCCCCTTTTGGATGATCCGGAGGAAGGGTTGGGTCAAGAAATTGTCCGGTCGTATCCACAACAAGTTTTACACCATATTCTCTCCAGTTTATTTCAGCCGGATTCCTATACGACCTTAAAAAATGAACTTTGACACCGTCAATCGTCATGGAGCCGCTTTTTTCATCCAGAGTGCTGATGAGCGGCTCAGCTTTTTGGCCATACAAAAAACCTCGGAGCAAACCATAGGTTGAATCTCTTTCCACATAATGAGCAATATCATCCAGTGTTGTTCCGGCTTCGCGTCCTATATTGACTATAATTTCACTAAAATATTTTCGCGCTACATGGTGCCATACAAAGAGCTTGCCGATTCTGCCAAACCCGTTTATGCCGAGTTTCAATGTACTGTCAGTTTCGGTTTTCATGCCCATACCCCCCTTTTCTAAATTGATAATTTGCGATTGAAATTTGAAGATTAAAAAATTTATGGAAAGTCAGAAAAGCGACCGTTTATCAAGCCGTCAATCTTCAATTCTTTACGTTTCTTTTATCTTTATTAAGCCTTGATAAACCGATCCTTCACGACCATCAATACTTATATTGTCCCCGGATTTAAGAACCATTTTGTTAAATTGACAGCGTTTTTCCTTTTCCTTGCAAATAAGATTGCCACATCCCACGATACACGTTTTGCCAAGCCGGTAGGCCACAACAGCAGCATGGGAGGTTACGCCGCCCCGTGCCGTTAGAAGGCCGTCCGCCGCATATATTTCCCTGATGTCATCAGGAACGGTATCATTCCTTACAAGAACTAAATATGTGTCAGGTTCTATGGTTCTCCATTCATCGATTTCTTTGAGGCTGAATACTATCCGTCCTCTCATGGCTCCCCCGCTGACCCCAATGCCATGCCCTAATAATTTATCCTCCGTAATATCTCCAAGATCAAAGGTTAAAACTTTCTTTCTTTCTCGAATGGCCATATCCCGGCACTGCAGCAGGTACAAATCTTCAATGCCGGGGCCCTCAAAAGTAAACTCCATTTCCTGAGGACTCCATCCCTCCATGTGAATCAACCTATTTGCCCATTCTTTTAGCCCCTTATAAATTTCAGGGAAATAAGTTTCAAGGGTTATATCGGTTTCTCTCATTTCAATATCCTGCTGTGTAATGGATATGGGTAGAGTACTCACAAGACCGGAAGCCACATCCTCTCCCTGATTTCCGATAGAAAAATCACCCCATAGTCTCAAGCTGTCCTCCGACCACCTGGGATTATGAGTAAAAATGACCCCGGCCCCGGATTGCCTGGAAATGTTTCCATAAACCATTTCTTGAACCGTAGCGGCCGTGCCCCAGTCATCGGATATTCCTATGATCTTACGGTATGCTCTTGCTTTGGAAGACTCCCAGGAACCGAAAACCTTTTTAATGGTTAAGTAAAGCTGTTCAAAAGGATCATCAATAACATCAATCCCTGAATTTTTTATCATACTCTTATAGGTCATTGCCACTTTCCGCATCTGCATACCGGCAAATTCTCTTTTAAACCCGATACCCGCCCTTCGTTTCATTTCGCTGATAATTGCATCAAAATCATCCCTTTCCAGGCCAAAAGCCATGCCGTAACATTGCAGAAACCGTCGATAGCTATCCCAGGCAAACCAGGCATTACCGGTACGCTTTGCAATGCCGGCTGCGATTTCTTCATTCATCCCCACATTAAGAAACGTATCCATCATTCCGGGTTGTGAAATGGACGATCCGCTTCTAATGGAAAAAAGAAGGGGATTTTTTGAGTTGCCAAAGGTTTTGCCGGTCACCTTTTCAAGATCAGCAATATGCTTCTGCAATTGTTCCCTGAAATTCTGCTTTGCCGGCGGATAACTGTCAATGATCTCTCTACATCTAAATGCTTCAGTTGTTATAATGAAACCCGGGGGTACGGGCAGGCCTAAGTTTTTCAGCCGGATCAGGTTCAACCCTTTGTTGCCCAGATAAATAATGCCGGAAACCCGCTTAGAAATGTTGTTAATAGACGTCATCGCCCATTCAGGATCATAAAGGAGAAGCTGATGGAGTTGATTCTTCGGCAGTTTATTGGATTGCTGAAAAAGGGTGTTTAAGATTCGGCTTAAAAACAGATCCAGCTGCTGAAGACCCAATGAGAAGGCGATCCGCTCCCGGAAAAAAATTTCCGAGATCCTGTGTTTCAACTTTTCATGGTCAATCGCACCGCTCTGTGGGAGGTATTTCGGCAGAATTTGATCAAAAGATATCTGAGATAAAATCCGTCCAAGATTTTCTCCATGAATATTATTAAAATAGTCATTGATGATATTTCTTACCGCCTGGGCGAATCCCTTAAAAATATCAAGGTACTGGGTAAAAGTAAAACCTCTGGCTTCCAGTGAATGGGCTAACATGTCAAGCTGGCGTTCAATTTCAACCGATGGGATTCCATCGAGCTGTAATGCTCTGAAAAACAAGTTTAATCGGTCGTAAATCTGAAAAAAGGTGGCCTTTGTTATCAGACTGAGATCAATATTTTCGACCAATTCTTCAAAAAGAACATTGACCAGAGATTCTATTCGAAAGGTAAGTCCCAGGGCGTCAAATTTCATTTCTCTGTAACTTCCGTACATGGATGGAATATCAATGGTAATATGTCTTTTTTTATAAATGTCTTCCTTGATTTCAAATGTCTGATCCGAAAGAATCATATTTTTTAATTCTTCCAGACAATCGAGCAGTCCATAAATCTTTTTATTTAAATCATACTCTTTGAGGGCATCATTCAGTCTGTTCAAACCGGGAAAAGCTTCCGACCTGAGCTGTGCAAGATAATTATCTATTTCGATAAAATCGAGGTTATATTTCTGGTTCAAAAGTTTGTAAAAGGTTATGGCAAGTTCCACCCTCTTGGAATCTTGCTCTGATGCGCCGGATACCCCTTGGACAAGACATCCTATTTCATCTTCTTTAAGTGTGACAAGTCCATCGGGTATAGGAACTCCGTTTTCCTTCAAATGTACTATTGCCAAGTGAATCCCATCGATATATGGCCCATGGGTATGGATATCTTCATAAATATTTGGTGGAACAAAAGGCCTTAAAGGACTTTTTTCTTTTGTTTCCCAAAATTTAAGGGTTGCTTCCATAAGATCGATGATCCGGTTACTGCTTTCTACATGGCTCTGCTTGCGCAGAAAATGTACAAGCGGATCTTTTCGACGGCATATTTCATCAATTTCTGTAGATATATCCCTGAGCTTTCCTTCGGCCCCGATATTGTTAAAGTATACGGGAAAAAGTCTGCAAAGCTGCTTGACCAGGTTATAAACCGGTCCGATGCCACTGTTTAATAACCGGGTAATATCCCGGGGAAAAAGGTCTATATCCTTAATAAATACCCCGCAGGCAGAAAGATGGATTATAAGATATGAAAGAAGCCGGGTTGACCACATGGGATTCAGCTCAATCAGCTCAAGCCATGTCCTTATATTGAGAATATGAGCGGTATTAAACTCTATTTGCCAGTCGTTTCCCACACCTTTGATCATGGGTGACTGAAAGCCTAAATCGATTACGTAATCGATAAAAAATTTTACAAGATCGCTGTCATCCGTTTTATAAACCCCTTTCCCCATATTTAAAATACAGTTCAATGCAGTTGCCGGGTATTTACCGGCTCTGGTCTTTAATATGGAAAAGGTTTTATGAATCAGGCTTCCGATATTCAGATTGCTCTCATGAGCAATGAGCCAGCTCAATGTTCTGTTGATTTCCCGTAACGCCTCCTCATGGATCATGGACAGTCCGGAAATATTCATTATATGGAAAAGAAAAATAAGCTTCCACCGGTTGCCCCGAACGGTTTTAGCGCTTTCATCCAGAAGACTCTGAGGTATTTTCCGGTATGCTTCTACAAACCGATCGTAAGCAGGAAGCATTAATAGTCTTTTCAGAACATCTTCCGATTCAATGTTTTTGGACTGAGCAATTTCTTCAAGTCTGCTTTTATACCGGTTGATCTGTTTGTGGGATATAATGTTAAAAATTTTCTTTAAATTTTCCCGGTTATCAATTTTATCAGCCTCTTTTTCAAACCAGGTCCAGGGGTCTTTTTCAGTGAGCCAGTATCGACAAATATGATCATAGTATTTTATGAGAAGCAAATTGACAGCCTTGCAATCTTCTTCAATTTCAGATGAATAATTCAAAAGCGCATCCGCCAGTTTCCTTATCTGATAAAAACTTTTAACAAACAAAAAGAAATCATCACCATCATAGGCTCTAATATGATTAAATGCGTCATCGATCAGCGGCTTGAATTTTTTAAAGTCGGAACCGGATTCCTTTATAATTTTTTGAATAAAAAGGAGAAAGTTATCCACAGCATCGGCCCTGACGTCCACGTCACTTTTTGATTCAATTGCGCGTATAAAAATATCCAATAAAAGATCTGTGGCTTCGGCTCCTTTTGGGTGTATCTTTAAAAGATGAAAATAATCGAGGGAATAGACCCTTGCTTCATGTACAATAAACTTCCAGTTTTTATAAGGGTGTGAAAGTTCTTTAAGCAGGGTATTCAATCCTTCCGATATGCCGTAATATTTAGACATCACCTCTTGCAGAATTGAATATTTTTCATCAATGGTAACATCGACATGGTAGTCTGCAATATTAACCTCAAGCGCTTTTGACTGTATCATCAAACTTTCCTAATAATAAAAATTTTTATTGAATAACCAGAAAATTCACCTTAAATAATCTTGATGAACTCGTAAAAAGTCCGATTTAGACGGTTTCGTAAAAAGTTCAAATTC
>CAZKDT010000073.1:0-9974 GCA_964551515.1 uncultured Desulfobacteraceae bacterium
TGTTCGACGTTGGATGTTCGATGTTGGGCGTTCATTTTTTATTTTAGCTCATAGTTCAGTGTTTAATAGAAGATGTTGCATTCAGATTTACGCCAGTTCAGGAGCCCTGAAATTGTGACAGCGTGTCTTCAATGACTTCATTATAATAGCAACTGTGACCACCGAGATAATAGATTGACAGTTTTAAGTCCATGCGCAGATATACAAATTTTTCGAGATTCGTCACCCGAGATTTCAAATTTTATTGTTACATGGTCAGGTAAAAGTTCCTGCCTGATTCTGTCTGCCCATTCGATAGCCAGAACATGGTTATCATCAAGTATATCATAAAGACCGATATCTTCAAAATCGACGGGATTTTCAAGGCGATAAAGGTCAACATGAAGAAGGGGATATCGGCCCGGATATTCATTTATCAAGGTGTAAGAAGGGCTGGTTATATAATAATTATTCGGGACTTCAAGGCCTCTGGCAAGTCCCTGCACAAAAGAGGTTTTTCCACTTCCGAGGTCGCCGGTCAAGGCAAAAATCGTTACGTCCTGAAGCAACGCGCCTATTTTTTCCCCCAGCTTTTTTGTTTCTTTAACAGAGTGAGTTGTTATCTGATATTTATAACGATTGGCCACGGTTCCTTTTTTTCGCACAGTGATGCACAAATATTATACAATCCCCCAACTCAAAAAAAGAAATTGTTATACTATCTAATTGTGGTTGAAAACTACAGGTCTTTGATTAGCGCCAACATTTCTTTTACAGCCCTTTCCATCCCTACAAGCACCGCTCTTGAGACTATACTGTGTCCAATGCTGAATTCGTCTATTTCATTAAGACCTTTAAAGGCTTTTATTGTATTATAACACAGTCCATGGCCGGCATTGACACCTAATTTTAGTTTATGGGCAAGTTTGGCTGCATTCACAATATTTGAAAATGCCTGGTTTTTTTCTTTATAGGTTTTTGCTTCGCAGAATGTTCCTGTATGGATTTCAATCATAGTCGCATCTATCTGTTGGGCTGTCTTTATCTGATCCGTATCCGGATCGATGAAGATACTTACAGGAATCCCAATATGTTGAAGAGTGCCTACGGTTTCAGCAATTGCATTTTGATGCAAAATGAGATCCAGTCCGCCTTCGGTAGTAAGCTCTTCACGTTTTTCCGGCACCAGGGTTACGAGTTCGGGCTGGATTTCAAGAGCAATTCCAACCATTTCATCTGTTGAAGCCATTTCCATGATAAGTTTGGTCTGAACAACTTTTCGTAATATTTTAAGGTCACGGTCCCTAATATGACGTCTGTCTTCCCTCAGGTGAACCACAACCCCGGTTGCTCCGGCCAATTCCACCATGATTGCTGCCGCAACAGGATCAGGATAACCAACGGCTTTCCTTGTGTTTCTCAAGGTAGCAACATGGTCAACATTTACAGCTAATCCAGCCATCTAACATCCTCCATTAAGTTTTATACTTGTAATTATTGTGCCTTTTATGACAAAACATCTTTCTTCTCGCCACAAAGGCACCAAGACACTAAGAATGAATAACAAAATAAAATCTTTCGTGTCTTTGTGCCTTGGTGGCAAATATTTCTTGGTTACGGCTTGTCCGGGTTAGGTTTTAATCAGTTTAAGAATTTCATCGCTCTTTTTTTCCATCTTATATGCTTGTTTTTTATCTTTTTCATGATCATAACCAAGTAGGTGAAGGATGCCATGCACTAAAAGCTGGGTAAAACGTTCTTCTATGCTTATGCCTGCAATTTCTCCCTCCCTTGCGGCGGTTTCAATGGAAATGACCACGTCGCCGAGAAGCTGAGGGGCGATGTTATTAAATTGTCCTGTGCACATGGGAAATGCGATAACATTTGTATGGCCGCATCGATTGAAATATTTTTTATTGAGCGCCTCTATCTTGGGATCATCAACTATAAGAATAGAAAGCTCTGCATCAGGACAGGCCAAGGCGTTTAAGATGTCCCTGGCCGTTTTTTGTATTTTTTCCAGAGATATCTCGTACTTGTTTTGTCTGTTGTCTAACAGGACTTCCATTTCTTTCCTTTCCGTTATCAGTGAGATGTTTTTCTGGATATTCAATTCGGTGATGGTATATTCCTGATAATATTTTATAAAAGCTTTTTGCAATCTTATGCAGATCCTTCAGTGTCAGCTCACAATCGTCTAATTGGCCATCCGAAAATGCTTTGTTTATCAGGTTCTGTACAAGTCCCTGAATTTTAGATGGTGTCGGATTAGTAAGTGTTCTTGATGCTGCTTCAACCATGTCAGACAGCATGACAAGACCGGCTTCCCTGGTCTGAGGTTTTGGACCCGGGTATCTGAAGTTGTCGATTTTTACCGCGTCCTCACCTTTTTGCTGCTTTGCTTTTTCATAAAAATATCTAATAAGGCTTGTTCCGTGGGATTGTTGGATAGTATCTATGATGACTTGGCCGAGTTTGTTTTTCCTGGCTATTTCCACACCATCTTTAATATGAGATATGAGGATGAGACTTGACATGGAAGGCGCGAGCTTGTCATGTTTATTAATGCCTCTGGTCTGATTTTCAATAAAATACAGCGGCTTTTTGATTTTGCCAATATCGTGATAATAACCGCAAACTTTAGCGAGCAGTGGGTTGGCTCCGATTTCAGATGCCGCAGCCTCAACCATGGTTCCGACAATCACTGAATGATGATACGTTCCTGGAGCCTCTATCATTAGTTTTCGAAGAATAGGTTGATCAAGGTTTGCAAGTTCAAGAAGCTTAATATCTGTCGTATAGCCAAATGCAATTTCCACCAGCGGCGCAATACCGGCTGTAACAATTCCTGCGCTGATACCTGCTGAAAACGCAAAGGCACAGTCCCACAGGAACTTGAAGATTGAGGAGCCTCCCATATAAGCATCAATGACCATTACAAGGATTATATTCAACAAACCAAGTTTTAGACCAGCCTTTACAAAAACTTTACGTTCCCGGCAATTCTGCATCCAATATGCTGCCATTAAACCGTTAAGAAGAAAGTAGATAAAAATATCAAATCTGTTTTGAAATATTATGGTTGTGCCGATCGCAATTAAAATGGCCATGAAAATAGCCGGTTCAAGGCTCAAAAACAGACACGTGGTCATGGCGCCGGCAGCTATAGGAATACCGTATGATATAGATGATGCGGATATTGGAAAAGGTATAGAATGGGCAACAGATTCAGCTAAAGATGCTGATATTTTTGAAACGAAAAAAAAGGTTAAAAGTATGCTCGCCAGAAAGAGCAAATTCTTGGTATTGTCGAGATGAGTTTGATTTTGAATATAAAGCAAATAAGTTGTTATAAGAACACATAGAATTATAAGTGCCGATCCAACACAGCCTGCTAAAATTTGCTTATTTTCTTCAGCTTCTTGATAGGTGTTGAGTTTTAAAAGCTGAACTCTGGTTACCCTTTCGCCTTCGCGTAAAAGCATCTCGCCGGCTTTTATCTTATGGAATATCGGTTTGATTCCTGCATAGGCCTCTTTTTTACGTTCCTCGGTTTCACTTCTGTTCAAGGTTATATTGGGCTGGATAAGTCTTTCAGCAAAATCCACAATCATATTTCGCAGGATGTAGCTTCGATTTTGAAGAATGGGTTGGCCGATAATTTTAACCATGGTTTCTGCCTGGTCAAGACCATAAAAGTGCTTTAAGTTAAAGACCACTTTTTCTTTTTTTGTTTTAATATCCCTTAAAAGTATCCCTTTATCAGTCTCTTTAAGGAGCAGTTCCTTGTTAGTCACTACTCCATTTTTCAATATTTCTGTTAATATTTTGGTAATACTGTCCGAAATATCATAAGAAAAGGCTTCTTTTTCGAGGATTTTATAAGCACCATTGCTGACGGGAATACCTATTTTTTCCTCAAAGTCGGACTTCTTTTGCCAGATAAGATTGTGAATGGATATTTTTTTTTCAACACTGCCGGGTAAGGGATTCTCTGGTGTTTTCTGTTCAGCTTCCTTTTTTGAAACTTCAATAATTGATACAAGATCATCAAAGGCTGCCTTTATATTTTGTTGTATTTTTTCGGAAAGAGTTGTGTCATGATCGTAAACCGTTTGAACATTTTCTACGGCCTGTCTCCGGACGGCTTCTGTGGCATCCTCATCTTCAATTAAAAAATCTCTTATGGCCTTGATATCTTTTGTTGCAACGTCACCCAATTTATAGGAATGTTTTTTGACCACGAGGTTTGGAAAAAGTAAAATTGTAAAGAAGATAGTAACACCGATCAGAATGCCCCAGCGAACATGGTTGCTGTTTTCGAAAAACTTTTTTACGGATATTTTGGTTTTTCCAATATTCATCGCAAATTATAATTATTCTTTTCTGGTTGCATCCAGATCTTCATAGGCTTCAATAATTTTCTGAACCAGTCCGTGTCTTACCACATCTTTTTTTGAAAAAAAGATGAATTTTATTCCGTCTATCCCCTGCAGGATGTTCTTTACTTCAATAAGCCCTGAAGGTTTCTCAACAGGAAGGTCGACCTGAGTTATGTCTCCTGTGATAACTGCTTTGGAACTGAATCCTATCCTGGTCAGGAACATCTTCATCTGTTCAGAAGTTGTATTTTGGGCTTCATCTAAAATAATGAAAGAGTCATTTAAGGTTCTGCCTCGCATGAAAGCAAGAGGCGCCACTTCTATGATTCCCTGCTCTAACAAGTTCGATACTTTTTCAAATTGCATCATATCGTGAAGAGCGTCGTAAAGAGGTCTTAAATACGGATCCACTTTTTCCGCAAGATCTCCGGGCAAAAAGCCGAGCAATTCCCCGGCTTCCACCGCGGGCCGGGTGAGAATGATTCGGTTAACCAGTCCTTTTGAAAGTGCTGAGACCGCCATGGCCATGGCAAGATATGTTTTGCCTGTACCGGCAGGGCCGATACCAAAGACCATATCATAGATGCGTATAGCATCTATGTATTCTTTTTGGGCAAGGCTTTTGGGAATTACATTGCGTTTTTTTGAGGTAATATAGACCGTATCCAAAAAAATGTCTTTGAGTTTAATACGGTCATCTCCACTCAGAATCCTGATTGCATAATCAATATCGTTTGGATAAATTGGATATTTTTCTTTTAACAGGCCGTAAAGTTGTTTGAGTATATTTTTGGCAAGGTTTTCTGTAACACTATCTCCCTGAATAAAAATAGTATTACCTCTGGCATGGATAGAGACGTCTATTGTGTCTGCAATTCTTTTAAGGTTGCCGTTATGCTCGCCGAAAAGCTGTCTTGCCAGATTTAAATCTGAGAATGTCAATCTTGTCTGATTGTTTTCGGTAACTTCATCCATATTTTAAGGTTGAATTGATACCATATTTAGCGCATGTTTTGAAATTTTTACATACCATAGTTTTTTTAACTATTGCAAACTACAATTTAATACACAAGAGAAAAAGAAAAATACCTTGACTCGAAAAATATGCTTTGTTAATTTGTGTCATCAATGACAATAAATTTTATCTTTTTGATTTTATTATTATTTTAATGCTTTTCGAAATACTTTTTTATGTTCTGTTACCATAGCATGGTAAACAGTGATATAAAGGTGTGCTATGAATTTTTTTGATATAATAGTTATAGTTATATTAGGCTACTGCTTAATAAGAGGTGTTTTCAGAGGGTTTATTAAGGAATTATCTTCTATAATAGGTGTGTTAGGTGGCTTCTATGCTGCTTTTACCTATTATATGGTGGTTGCAAAGCCCTTATCAAAGTGGATTGCCAACAGCGGATACCTTAATATATTGAGCTTTTTGATCATTTTTTGTGGCGTTTTTATTATGATCAGCATTCTGGGTGTAATCATAAATTACCTGCTTAAAATAGTATTTTTGGGTTGGCTTGATCGTATTTTCGGGGCTGTATTTGGTGCCATGAAAGGTATACTGATTGTCTCGGTTCTGTTGATTGCACTTACCGCCTTTCTTCCCAGGGGGACATCTGTCATCAAAGATTCCCTGCTTTCCCAGCATGTGTTGCTTGTTTCCGAGAAGATGGCCAAAATTGTGCCCAAAGATATGAAACATGCTTTTTCAGACAAAATAGCGACAATAAAAAAAGCTTGGGAAAAAAACAAATAGGATTTATTCAGCGGGAACGAGGCCACATGGGAATAAATTCCATAATCGATTTAATTGAAATATTAAGGGGTGAAAATGGATGTCCCTGGGACAGAAAGCAGACACCTAAGACCATAGCGGTTTATTTATTAGAAGAGGTATATGAACTTGTTGATGCCATTGAATCTGGGGACACCAGCAGTATATGTGAAGAGCTTGGTGATGTATTGTTTCATATCCTTTTTCTATCGGGTTTATTTCGGGAAATGGGTCATTTTGATATCAAGGATGTGGTTGATTTAAATATTGAGAAGATGACTCGCCGCCATCCCCATGTTTTTGGCAACGAACGGCTTGATAGTATTGAAGAGGTGAGGGTGCGGTGGCATCAGATAAAAAAGCAAGAAAAAAGCCGTGCTAAAAAGGCTTCTATTCTAGATTCAGTACCGGCTGGGTTTCCGGCATTGATGCGCGCTTACAGGGTTTCCGAGCGGGCAGCCAAAACAGGATTTGACTGGAATGACATTTCCGGTGTTATGCAGAAAGTCGAAGAGGAATGGTCTGAATTCAAAGCCGTGCTGGAAAGGGAGAATCGAACCCCAACAGATAAAGATTTTTTGGCCTTAGAATTTGGTGATGTACTTTTCACTCTCGTAAATGTTGCCAGGTTCGCACACATTCACCCTGAAACAGCATTAAGAAATTCAACAAAAAAGTTTGAAAAGCGCTTTAAGTATATGGAAAAGATGATCGCAAAAAGTCGAAGAAACATAGAATCGGTTTCCCAGGAAGAGAAGAACGAATTATGGGAGGAAACCAAGGCAAATTTGACGGTTTCCTAAAAAGCCCAACTTCTGCGTTGTGCTGCATTTCGTAATCATTCAACGTGCGAAAAGTACGCCTCAAGATTACAAAATTTGCACGCCTTGAATTTGAACTTTTTACGAAACCGTCTAAATCAGAATTTTTACGATTTCATCAAATTTGGGATAGAAGCAGCAAAAGAGGCATAATACATTCTGATGAATCTTGCGTGGCTTTCAAAGGCGATTTCCGGTAGTTCGGTATAATGAAAATAGATCGCATCGTCCGCATCATCACCGGCCATAAGCGTACCGGTGTACTGTCTAATAAGATAGCCGATCATAAGGACCGTGTGGTACAGGGTACTTGGATTTGAGGACACACCTAGGAGCATTTCAATCCGGCCCGAAAGCCCTGTTTCTTCTTTCAGTTCTCTTAGCGCCGCCTTTTCAGGGGATTCACCCAGCTCCATGAACCCCCCCGGAAGACACCAAAATCCTTTTTTAGGCTCTACACTCCGTTTTACTAAAAGAATTCTGTCCCTGTTGTCCACCACAACAAGACAGCTAGCAGGTATAGGGTTTTCATAAATCGGTTCATCACAGTGTTCACAGAAAAGTCGGGGATTGCCTTCACAGATCTTTTCTGTAAGCCGTGTGCCACAATAATGACAAAACGTTTTTTTCCGCATCATTAGAGAAATTCGCACTAAGGGCTTGCTCAAAAATAACTTCACATTTTAATGCGTCGATCTATCCCGCCTGGCTGCGTTGCTCGTCGGTTAAATAGCCAGCTATTCGTCCTTCTCGCGCCTTGCCATGCCGAGCACCTCAACTCCTGAAAATGTAAATTTATTTCTTCGCGAACCCTAATCGTCGAAATCCCCCTCCGGTCTATTTTCAGATTCAATGGTGGCTGCCCGCTGGATAATCTTTTCCGGCGTCCATTCAGCAGGATCCTCGATTCTGGCGGCTTTGGGCCCCGGGTCATAGGTGCCGGCCTCAAGGATGGCCTCGATGGCAAGAGGAGCTGAATCTTGTGCATTAAAAACATTAACCAGCATATTATAAACAAATTTTTCAACTCTTTTGACCATCCGGTCTCTGATGGCTTGGGGTTGTCCCAGAAGTTTGTTTTCAAACGGCAGGTTGAGTTTTTTATAATTTCCTCCCTTTAGCGCATGAGCCTGTGCGTAAGCAACCATTTCTGCCCATATTTCTTGAGTGACGCCGTGGTCCTTAAGCTTGATAAAGTTGCCGTTGTCATCAAGGATGGCATTGCCATAGTCATTGACCTCCAGACCCCAGGAAATCATCTGAAGGGCCGTGGCAACATTGGCCTTGGTAGTTCTGGTATTCGCCGCTATTTCTCTTAATCTATCCGAGTTATTTCCGGATGTTCCGTGCTGAGCGCCGGAAATCTTATATTTTGCCAGTGCCTGGTGGATTTCAGCGGTTAAAGCGACCTGTATCCCCTGACCGCTTTCCTCAATGCCGTGGGTTGTTCCGTTATTTAAGGCAATCCAGTCCGGGGAAATATCATTGGCATTCAGACCCTGTATCAAAAAAAGAGCTTCTTCAACGGTTGAAAGCCCCTCTTTTCCTTTAATTTCACCAACTTCGGTTTCAAGGCCGGCCCATTCAGGAACATAAGGGTTTAGTTCCAGGTTGGCGAGCAGGTTTTTGTCGTCGGGAAGATGGGATGCATCTATGGCAATCGAGGTCATTCCAGCCTCAAATAGTGTTGGTATTTCGATCTTAGCTGGATTTATATCCTGTTCTTTCTTGATCCCATAATGGTCGGCGTGTATTGCCACCGGAATAGTAATACCCAACTCGTTGCAGAGAGCATCGACCTGCCGGGAGATATTCCAGTAATTGACTGCACAATAAGGATTGGCGCCACCTTCGGATCTGGCGATCTCTATGATGATGGCGGCATTAGCCCTCTGAGCAGCCTGGAGAACACCTCGAATCACAAAGCTATTTCGACCGTTGGCAGCCATGGCTATGGCTTTCCCTTTGGCAAGCATGGCTCGGTCGATAAATTTTCCACTAACGATCAAGGCTCTGGAATTCGGAAAAAGCTTTTTCACATTAGGGGGGCGGCCTATTTTGAGTGCCATTTCGAAATCAGCTAAAGCAATAGCTTTTGTTTCAGACATGGTTTAACCTCCTTTAATAAAATTCTGAACAAATACTGGCGGATATTTTTAAATATCGTAATTTCTCAATAAATTCTGGTGTATCAAAAGGTGATATTGAGCCGAATCCATAATTTATTGAGAACTTACTAAATATCATGATGATGTGATCTGACATCATTTAAAATTTCGATTATTTCCTGCTTATATGAAAAAGGGGCGCAAAGTTTTCCCCATCCCATTTGAACCTGAAACAACCCATCATAAGCAGTATCATGAAATGAGCGAATAAAATGGGGTATATTCTGTTCATTCAAGATTGATTCCACAAGTTGAGCCTCTACTATATTATCTAAAATAGCAATATCAATAAATTCCTGTTCATTTGTTTCGTTCATATAGGGAACCTAACCCGGATGATCCGGAACCAAAAAATATTTGCCACTAAGGCGCGAAGAATTTTATTTTGTTATTCTTTCTCAGAGTATTGGTCCTTTGTGTGGGGAGAAGAATAAATTTTGCCACAAAAAGCACAAAATTCACAATTAAGAAACTAAAACGTAATATCCGGTCCAAATAATATCTATTAAATCTAACACATCTGTTATTCTTACCGGAATTAATCATTTAGTCAATTATAAAACTAAAGTTTCCCATTTTTTTAATTGGGGTGGATCAGCGCAAGCGTTGGTGTGCTAATATTGATATGTAATAATATCAAGTAGTTATAAATATGATGGGGCCTGTAACCCACTGATATTATTACATATAAAAACAGCCGTGTTTGGTAGAAATATCATTTTAATTAAATAATACATATAGTTATTGTTGATTGCGAGGCCGTATTATGGTATGTTTATTTTACTCAAACAAAAACACCATAACAAAGGAAGGCCTCGTATGTTCATACTACACGACATTC
>CAZKDT010000074.1:0-9955 GCA_964551515.1 uncultured Desulfobacteraceae bacterium
AATACCAGTTTTACTTCCTCCTCTGAATGAACAATGCCGCATCGTGGCAAAACTGGAAAAACTCCTGCAAAAAGTCGATGCCTGCAAGGAACGGCTCGATAAAATCCCCACCATCCTCAAACGCTTCCGCCAGTCCATCCTCGCCGCTGCCTGCTCGGGGCGACTTACTGCCGATTGGAGGGAGAAGAATCCAAAGGTTGAGACTGCTACGGAACTTTTGAAGAAAATTCAGGAAGCCCGGAGAGAAAACCGGCTGAGAAATCCACAGATTTCGCAAATAGACATGGATGAATTACCGGATACTTGGGCAAAAACAAAGATTTCTGATGTTTATAATATAAACCCAGGGCATAAAGGGATAGAAATTGACGAAAATCTGGAAGTGTCATTTATCCCTATGAAATTGATAGAAGAAGAGACAGGTTTTATGGATGTTTCTTTTGTCAGGAAATACGAGGAAGTTAAAAGTGGTTATACAAAGTTTATCGAGGATGATGTGGTTTTCGCAAAGATTACACCGTGTATGGAAAATGGTAAGATTGCCATTGCCAAAAACCTATGTAATGGAATCGGTTGCGGAACAACAGAATTACATGTGTTTAGACCTGTAGAAAAAGACACAAACAACTTCCTATTTTACTTCTTGCTCCAGAAAGAAATCAGAGAAATGGCTAAAAATAGATTTCAAGGTACTTCTGGCCATTTAAGGGTTCCTGTAGATTTCTTTGAAGAAATTTGTTTTCCTTTGCCTCCACTCGAAGAACAAAAAGAGATCATCCGCCGTGTCGAAGCCCTCTTCAAAGTCGCCGACCAGATCGAAGAACGATATAAAAAGGCAAAAGCTTACGTCGACAAGCTCACTCAATCCATCCTCGCCAAAGCCTTCCGCGGTGAACTCGTTCCACAGGATCCCAATGATGAACCCGCCTCGGAATTATTAAAACGGATTAAGACAGAAGGCGCAGTAAAATAACAATATGTTTTAAACTCTAATCCTTTCAATTTTTTCTTTGATCGTTACCTTCTGGCGTATAAGGTTATACAGGTCGATTTCTTCCCCATCAAACGAAAATGTTACAACAAGGGCATATGGCTGAGTGTCTAATCCTTCCGGATGGGGAAACTGCTCTCTTCCGGCTACCAAAATAGTGAGGCTTGGCTCATCCATGTCATCAGGTACACTGTAAAGATGTTGCCCGCCTGTCAGCCCTGTTTTCCATGTCCGAAGTTGTACTGTTGATGTTTGTACAGCTTGGTATCCTGGAGTAAAATTGGTTTTTGCACTTGATGGTACTGAAGGGAGATCAATCTCTTCCCCCCTCTCTTTTGCCCGCCGAAAATCCTCTGCCTGTTCAGGCGTTAGTCCCCTGTATACTTCAAAAAACATCTTAGTTGCAATATAATCTTTTCTGCTTAACCGAACGGGCGGATTATAGGCCAAACTGATGGCTATTTTCTTATGTCCACGTCGTCGGAGAAAGTCGGGGGGAATACGGACAGAATATATGTGAAATGATTTTAGAGGAAGACTGTCTTCTGCAAATAAAGTGACGCGATTCCGATGCGACCAGCAAATGTCATCCTGAGGTTCTCCAAAACCCACCAGCCTGAGTAAATACTCTTGTTTGCGAGGCTTTTCTCGGTTGTCGTTAATATCTTGTGAATTCCGAAGCCATTCCACAATATTTTCAGGCACATTTGCCGAGTTAACCATCATAGCCCGCATCAGATTTGCTGAAGGGATGTCTCCCAACTGTTGTTTTAAAGCGTGTTCGATCAAGGCTGCTATGTGCGTTACATGCGGTGCTGCCAGGCTGGTGCCACAAAAGGCTTTGAACCATCGGCCATCTTTTAGAGAATTTCGTAGAGTCGGTTCACCCATATTTGGATCATTATGCACCCATGTTTTATTGCCGCCCGGAATCTGTTGCAAGGCGTAATTTCCGCCATGGGCAACAAGATCAGGTTTTATAGCTTTGGCTACGCCAAAGCCTGTTCTGGTAAAAACTGAGGGGGCTTTTTTTCGAGAAACCGCTAAGCGTGGCATTGCACCGCCGCTACTATCGTATGGATCCTCTCTCCGTGCTATCGATCCCACTGATAAGCAAATAGCAGCAGTCCCCGGATCAATGAGATGATGCTTGGAATTTAACAACTGGTCCCTGGCTGACTCCTGTATTTCTTCCCTTGAATTTCCATTAGGGATTTCAGGATTGTGAACATTTCCGGCACTTACTACTATAACGACATCCAATTCACGGGACAGGTTATCCAACATCTCGGCCCAAGAAAATTGCCGCCCCCCTCTGTAGAGTTTGTCGGAGTCACCAACGGAGAGATTGAAAATTCTACAGCGCCGTTCCTTATGAAAATAGCGTATGGCTTTTTCTAATATTGATTCGGGACGGACTTCTTCAGGGAAAACCGGGTTATTCCAGGCCGGATCATTTTTTAACACCTTTGCGCTGCATATACGAACTTTAGGCTCCCATTCTTGCTTGACCATGGCACGAGCCACATCACCATACACAACAATACCCGCAGCCCCGGTTCCGTGTCCGTTTAAGTCGGTCTCGCTCTCCTCTCTGGTTCCAAAGTCTGCTTCCTCCAGGATCATACCGTTTCGCAGTAGGGGATGCCCTGAAAAAACTCCGGAATCAACTATGCATGCCAGCGGGACATCTTCACCTGGCAACGAGGGTTCTATATCCGGCGGACCGCTAAAGAGATCGAATGCTTCTTCTGGCGCGGGTTCAACCGGAAGTTCAATTGTCGACACAAAGTCAAGTTGGAGCAAGTGTTCAAGTGTTTGAGCGTTTATTTCTGCTTCACCGAGAAGCAGACTTGGAATGCGAAACAAATCACTGACGAGACGGCCTTCCGTCTTACTAAGTACAGCCCGGATCATTTCCTCCGTCTCTCGATAACCTGTATCTGTACCATCATACCATAGGTCTAAATCAACATAGAATCGATCCTTCGCTGGCGTTCCTTTACGTTTAAGTCTCGGCCCCTTTCGATCCTCAGGACCAAGTCGCGCAACCCGGTCCAGCGCATCAAACAGGTCCCGTCTTTGGGCACGGGTCAGCAATACTTTTTCTTCGCTGTTGATCCGGTATAGTTTAAGCTCAGTCTCAAAAGCATTCAAAGATTCACTGGTAGGAAACTGGACAAGTAAGCGGTAGCGGTCAATGTCCTCAACCTTATCCTGTAATTCTTCAACAACCGAAACCCCGAAGCTTCTAATCAGTAACTCCCGCTGGTTGACACTTAACACCTCGAACTCAAGAACCCTCAATCTATCCGGTGTGATTCCCAATTGGTCACGCTTTTGTGTAATATCTCGGATAGTTTGATCCATTTGTCCACTAATCTTATCTCCGTGGGCAGGCCGATCATCTCTTTGGCGAACCCGTGGGGCGCCAGGGAATGCACGTCCGCGCAAAGGCCTTTCGATTTCTTCTCTTTGAAATGGAATATGAGGAAGGTTCTCTTGATCAGCCATGTTTTTAGTCCGTATCCACCTTGGGATGCAATTCTCCAGGGATGCGATTCAATATTTCTTGCCGATGCTTTTGGCGTTGGATAGCCCGCTCAATATCATTTTTTTTACAAGCCTTTTTACCTTCCATGACACAACTCTTGATAACATCAACACATACTCGTTCCACCTCTGCGTGGGACATGTTCAATAGCTCTTTGGCCTTTTCGACTAATAGATTTTTGGGGATTCCTAAACGCGATAGATGACGATTCATCAAATCAATAATTTGGTCTATATCAGGTTTTTCAAACCGAAGGACTTCATCAAAACGTCGCCACAAGGCGTAATCGAGTGATTGTTCAAAGTTTGTCGCTGCAATTATCAAGGATTTACCTGTGAAATTGTCCAACAGTTGGAGAAAAGAATTAACCACCCTTTTAATTTCGCCATGTTCAGAGATATCGTCCCTGGATCTTCCGATGGCATCAAATTCATCAAAAAATAATACCCATGTCCCGTTTGACGCATAATCGAACACCTTGCGGATATTAGCTGACGTCTCGCCGAGTAACGAGGAAACAACCGAATCAAACCGGACGTATAAAAGAGGCAACCCGAGATTTCCTGCGATTGCTTCTGCGGTGACAGTCTTGCCGCATCCAGGAGGTCCGCAAAACAATAATTTATGATTTGGGGTTAAGCCATTTGCCTGCAGAACGTCCCATTCCCTGAATTCCCGAATAGTTAATTCTGTGGATGAAATCTGTTCAGCAGTTAGAACCAAATCCCGTAAATATCGGTCTGGTTGTTTTATTTCCAAGAGGGGGGTTTTTCTATCGGGGTCCTGGGGGGGCGGTTGGTACTGTGTGAACTGCGAGGGCACTTGCTTTGCCATACCGTTATTCAAAATACGGCTTAATTCTTCTGCTAAGATACCATGGTTTTTTTTACGTTCTTCTTCAATAATGCTCTGTGCGGCATTTATGAAGCCAGAGGGATCGTTTCCTCTGTAAGAACGAAACAATTTTTTTATTAGATCTGCACGAGCCATATTTTAGACGGATAAAATAACATCATATTTAAATTTCAAAGCACTTCGTTTATTTTTAATATAGAATGGCTTATCAGGTCAAGAACAAATAATAATCGATGACTTGAATCTTAAAGCTGAGAGATACATTTGTGAAATTATTATACCTTTGTATTATGTGAGAAAGTGTGGGCAAAGTAAAGAAACACCTTTTTAAAATACATCGTACGTGCTATAGTTCACACAATACGTGAATTGTTACACTCTTAATGTACTATGAAAACAATTTCTGGATTAGGAAAAGAGTCGCGAAACCGTCTTGCCAAAGTCATGCGGAAGACAAAGGGTACCGTTTCGGTACGGCAGGTAGCTGATATTCTTAAATTGACTCCTGACAGAGCGGCAAAGATGCTTTCCCGCTGGGCAAGCCAGGGATGGGTCTCACGCGTTCAAAGAGGGTTGTATGTCTTTATACCAATTGATGCACGCTCTACCGATATCGCGCTTGAAGATCCATGGATTGTTGCCAATCAGCTTTTTTCTCCATGTTATATCGGCGGCTGGAGTGCCGCGGAATACTGGGAATTGACTGAACAGATTTTCCGAACCATCGTTGTCATGACGACTCGCAAGCCGCGCAATCGCAAGCCGGTGATTAAAGGCGCCGGATTCTTGCTGCGCACTATTTCTCCGGATGTTATGTTCGGAATACGATCCGTCTGGCGTGAGCAGGTAAAGATAAAGGTGTCTGATCCCACGCGCACCGTATTGGATATGTTGAATAAGCCTGCTTTGGGTGGTGGACTGCGGCCGACAACAGATGTGTTTCGCACCTATATGACTTCGAAATACAAAGATGTGGACCTGCTAATAAAATATGCAATACGCCTGGGTAATGGTGCGGTATTTAAGCGTCTGGGTTTTCTGGCAACCCGTTTTGTACCAACAGAACAAATCTTAATCGAATCATGCCGGTCTCACCTTACAAAGGGAAATGCAAAACTTGATCCTTCAATGCCGGCGGATAAACTAATCACGGCGTGGAATTTGTGGGTGCCAGCCAACTGGGCGAAGGAAGGCAAAAGTGATTAGCAGACAGGACATCATGGATTTTGCCAGGGAGTTTGGTTTAAGGCCGGATATTGTTGAGAAAGACTATGTTCTCGGTTGGGTTATCGCTGGAATCTTCAATCATCCCGCTCTGAATGCGGGGTGGATATTCAAAGGAGGCACTTGCCTGAAAAAGTGCTTTTTTGAGACGTATCGCTTTTCAGAGGATTTGGATTTCACCTTGACAAGCTCTGAGCATCTCCAGGAAAAATTCCTCATGGATACTTTTGAGGAAATTGCAGATTGGATATATGAGGAAAGCGGTATAGAAATACCTTCGGATATCGTCCGATTTGAGGTTTATGAAAATCCACGTGGTCGTTTATCAGTAGAGGGACGTGTTGGTTATAGAGGGCCCATGCAGCAACGTGGTTCTCTGCCGCGGATTAAGTTAGACCTGACTGATGATGAACTGCTGGCGCTTGAACCGGTCATTCGCGAAGTCCATCACCCTTACCCTGATCGACCAGAAGGAGGTATTCAGATTCAATGCTATTCTTACGAGGAACTTTTTGCAGAAAAAGTGAGGGCTCTGGCAGAAAGGAAAAGACCTCACGATCTTTATGATGTTGTTCACTTGTATCGTCAGGATGACATGAAACCCGACCGTGATGTGGTTTTAAATACTCTGGAGAGAAAGTGTCAATATAAAGGAATAGCGATACCTACTATAAAATCCTTGGAGAACCAACCTGAACGGATAGAGCTGGAAGCAGAGTGGGGGAATATGCTTGCGCATCAGTTGCCGATTTTGCCGCCATTTGAGCAGTTTTGGCACGAACTCCCACAGGTTTTTGAATGGTTATATGGCACGGTGCCGAAAACTGTGGCAAGGTCTTATCCAATGGGCGCTCAGATCGATCCAGCCTGGCATCCGCCTGCAATGGCACAATCTTGGGGGACAAAGGTTCCTTTCGAAATCATTAGATTTGCGGCGGCCAATCATCTTTGCGTCGATTTAGCTTATAACAAATCACGTCGGCTTATAGAACCTTACTCACTGCGCCGTACAAAAGACGGGAATCTTTTGTTGCAAGCTATAAGACATGATAATGGCGAACATCGTGCTTATCGTATTGACAGGATTGAAGATGCTTTGTTAACAGAGATCTCTTTTGTTCCCAAGTATGCTATTGAATTGACCTCATCCGGACCGATATCAGCGACTGTAACTAATCGTGCTTCCACATCTTTAGGTCGCCGCAGATTTTTCAGACCTTCCAAGGCAAGCTATGGTCCAAAGTATGTAATTGAATGCCACATTTGCGGAAGGCGATTTATCCATAAGACCGGCAACACAAAATTGAATAAACATAAGGATAAGCAGGGATACCCATGTTATGGTAGAATCGGTTACGTAGTCGAAATTAAGTATTGAGAGAATTCCTATGAAGAAAATTGCCGACATCCCCAAATTAGACCGTCCCCGCGAAAAATTGCAGAAGAAAGGCGCGGAGGCGCTATCCGATCTTGAGCTGATGGCTATTCTTGTTGGCAAGGGCACAAAAGGGCATGATGTTATGTCCGTAGCGAAACGCATTTTGAAGATATTAGATTCCGGTGATGAAAAACCTAATCTTAAAGAACTTCAGAAAATCGAAGGGGTGGGGCCGGCCAAGGCAACGCTGATAGCCGCTGCATTGGAATTCTCCCGCCGCCGCATTCGTCCGGAAGGTTTAAAGATATCTTTTCCTGCTGATGTGCTTCCATTGATTCGGCATTTTGCTGACCGAAAGCAGGAGCATTTTATCTGTGTTTCTGTTAATGGCGCTAATGAAGTTATTACAAGCCGGGTTGTTTCCGTTGGCCTTGTCAACAAAACACAGGTTCATCCCCGAGAAGTCTTTGCCGATCCCATTACCGACCGAGCATCGGCGATCATCATTGCTCACAACCATCCCTCAGGGGGATTAAATCCAAGCAAAGAAGACATCGAAGTTACCAAACAGTTAAAATCTGCAGGGAAAACACTGGGAATCAAGCTCCTTGATCACATCATTTTCAATCATAAAAGCTATTACAGTTTTTTGGAAAATGGGGAAATGTAAACGCCCAGTGCTAAAAGGGGACAGTGGAATTCCGGTGGAATTCCGGGAAGGCGGGAATTCCGGGGGGGAATTCCGGGAATTCCCTACATTCGTAAAAAGTCCAAAAACTCCCTCTCACTTGATGGGAGAGGGTAGGGGTGAGGGTGAATACAGCGCTATTTCAACTAGTTATGCCCCTCCCCTTTATCCCCTCCCACGAGGGGAGGGGAAATCCGACTTTTTACAGGTCCCTCAATATTAGAAATTCGGATTTGTTTCGCATTTAGTGCTTCGAATTTCCAGTTTATCTGGGTTAGGATAGAAAACATATGCCTCCCAAGTAATCGGGGGACAGCGGTAAATCAGCAATGGGTTCACATTTATTTCTGCGCGCCAAAAAAAAGAAAAAGATGACACCGTAAAAAATAAACAAATCTATTTTTAGTGATTTAAACTAAAGGAGGAGAAAATAATGCAAATTGATATGCACTATTATGGGACTTATGCAATGGCACGAGCAGCTGGTCTTAATCGCGATGCATCAATTATCATTGCAACAGCGGCTCAGTTTGTTGACGATAACGCCGATAAAGAAAGCGTCAAATTTAAGGATGGCGCGCGTATCGATGTCGATGCAACAGCCCATCATGCTCTCGATATCAAGAATATTGACGAAGAAGATCAACGCCAAATTTGGGTTCCTTTCCACTTCCTTCCCGGCAATGAGGGTTCTTCTTATACCGAACGTCTTATTTGCCGTAAAAACAGTCGGATCGCGCGTGAAATGGTCGAACACAATCTCTTGCTGCTTAATGAACCCTATGCTTTACAGTTAATGGGTATTACCGCTCACGTTTATGCCGATACTTTCTCGCATTATGGTTTTTCCGGTATAAGTTCCAGAAAGAATAAAGTCGTTAACGACAGCTTTGATCTGGGAAAATTAGATCAGAGAACCGAAAGCTATATCCGCGATAAAGAGAAGAGATTTAAGGATAAATATCCTAAAGAGGGAGGTTTATTAGATAACATTAAATCATGGTTTGCCGAAGGACTTTCAGGAGCTTTGGGGCATGGCGCTGCTGTTACCTATCCGGACCGTCCGTATTTAGTGTGGAGCTTCGAATATGAAGAGACAAATCAAAGATGCGAGACACGCAATAATCCGCAAACCTTTTTAGAAGGATGTGAAGCTCTTCATGAACTATTCAGGAAGGTCGCAGAGGCAAGATCTGATCTCGCTGAAGAGAATTATAAAGATTTTTCATCCATTGAAGGAACGGTAAAAGAAATATTGCTGATGCAGAAAGACAAGAGTGGACGTATTGAGGCATGGAAGGAGGCCGCGCAAAGTGGCGATTTGTTCGCCACAGGCGCTGAATCAATTCCCCCGTATGATAAAAATGATTGGCTTAATCAACGTGACGACCTGAAAGATACGGAAGAATCAAGTATTGCTCTAAACTTACCTGTTTATCACTTTTATCAAGCAGCTTCCATACATCGCATATACGTATTACGCAATTTACTTCCTTCACATGGCTTGGTGGTCGCGTGAAACATACAATGAAGAATTTCGGGAACGACACACTCAATTGAAAACCTGCAAAAGATGTTTCAGGAAATTTGAGGAATCCGAAGTTGATGTTATGGATGTCAGTCCCACGACAGATCTGGCGGATATCTTTCTCTGGGACATCGGCATTGAAGATATCAATGATCTTTGTCCCGAATGCAGAGAGAACTTAGTGCTGGGGGAATTCCGGGGGACAGGCTACTTATTAAAAATCTATAAGAGAGGATTACATACATACAACAAAAATTATTTTATTTGGTTCCTATGCCCAAGAACAAGATACAGGGGAAAGTGATGACTTTGTTGATTTAAGGTCTTTTCGCCCAATCTCTGCGTTATGCTCAAAAAATAATCCTCGGAATATCAACTATATGCCTGCGGTTATTTTTTTCGCATGCCTTGATCTTGAACGAAAATCCTCATAAATCAACAAAGTCATTGATATAGGGTACGTTATCTTTTAGTGTGCCCTCTTTGAAAAGAGGCTTCAGTTAATTCAAAAATTTTGCACTCTCAAGTTATCCAAGTAGTCAAGTAGAAACTCGGCGGTTATTCGGGCAGTTTTACCCACGACTTTCGGACATTCTATGTAACCTCCTGCTTCAATAAAGGCCTTGTATTGTTTTAGATCTGCAAGACTGTAAAACTTACCCAGTTTATCCGTTTGTATTTTAGTGCAGCTTGTGGTTCCAAATTCCTTTTCAAATTTTCTTGCCAGTTTGAATCCT
>CAZKDT010000075.1:0-9939 GCA_964551515.1 uncultured Desulfobacteraceae bacterium
GGCTTAATTGGAGCGGGTATAGACAAAATCACACAATCCCAGTTTTTACCCAAATATTAAACCCGCCTGCCACTGCGAGGCACGAGCGGGCAGGTCGGATGATGATCTTTTTTATTCATTAATTTTCATGCAAAATTCAGGTAAGAACTTGAGAGCTTCGCTCTAATTGGCCTCCGGTCCATAGAGCCAACGCCTCAGAGAGAATAATGGAGTAATATGATATGAGTTTCAATCTTCTTAACAAAGGTTATGAACCACATGATGTGGAAAAACGCTGGTACGATTTCTGGGAAAAGGAATTGCTGTTTGCGGCCAGGGATGGGAAATGCGATCAAAAGAGCTATTCCATTGTAATCCCTCCGCCAAATGTCACCGGCGTTCTTCACATGGGTCACGCACTTAATAATACATTGCAGGATATCCTCTGCCGATACAGGAGATTGTGCGGCGATAATGTTCTGTGGATGCCCGGTACCGACCATGCAGGAATCGCCACCCAGAATGTTGTGGAAAAAAAGCTCGCCGATGAGGGTATGGATCGCCATAAGGTTGGCAGAGAAAAATTCATAGAGGCTGTTTGGGAATGGCGCAGTGAATATGGCAGCGCCATCATCAATCAACTTAAACGCCTCGGAGCTTCATGTGATTGGAATCGTGAACGTTTTACCATGGATGAGGGGCTTTCAAGAGCCGTACGCAAAGTTTTTGTAACCCTGTACCATGAAGGTCTTATCTATCGCGGCAATTATATTATTAATTGGTGCCATCGCTGCCATACAGCGCTTGCTGATCTTGAGGTCGAACATGAAGAGCACGATGGTCATCTGTATCATGTGCGATATCCTTTTACAAACGGAACAGGGGGGGTGGTTGTTGCAACGACCCGTCCTGAAACCATGTTAGGTGATACGGCTGTAGCGGTAAATCCAAACGATGAGCGCTACCAAGGCATCGAGTCCCTTCAGGTGATTCTTCCCCTTATGAACAGAGCCATTCCAATCATTAAAGACAAATATGTGGATATGTCATTTGGGACCGGGGCATTAAAGATTACACCTGCGCATGACCCCAATGACTTTGAGATCGGAAACCACCATAATCTGGAACGTATAAAAGTTATCGGCGATGATGGTCGGATGACATCAGAAGCAGGCAAGTTCAAAGGACTTGATCGGTTTAAATGCAGGGAAGTTGTGGTTAATGCACTTAAAGAAGAGGGGTTTCTTGAAAAGATTGAACCGTACCAGCACAGTATCGGTCACTGTTACCGGTGTAAGACTATAATTGAACCTAATTTATCAAAACAGTGGTTTATCCGGACAAAGCCCCTTGCAAAAAAAGCGATTGATGCCGTTAAGAACGGTGATACAAAGATCATTCCTGAAATATGGACCAAGACTTATTTTGAATGGATGACCAACATTAAGGATTGGTGTATTTCAAGGCAGATATGGTGGGGACATCAGATTCCGGCATGGACCTGCAATAAGTGCAAAGAAATAGTTGTTGCCATGGATATACCTGAAACGTGTCCGGCTTGTGGAGGAACGGATCTTGTACAGGATACAGACGTGCTGGATACCTGGTTCAGCTCTGCCCTGTGGCCTTTTTCAACCATGGGATGGCCGGATGAGGCGCCGCTTTTAAAATTGTTTTATCCCACATCCGTTCTTGTTACCGGTTTTGATATTCTCTTTTTCTGGGTAGCCCGAATGATGATGATGGGTATTCATTTCATGGGGGATGTGCCGTTTAAAGATGTTTATGTGCATGCTCTGGTGCGTGATGAAGAAGGCAAAAAGATGAGCAAGTCGACCGGAAATGTTATCGATCCCTTGAGTGTTATTGACCGCTATGGGACCGATGCATTCCGTTTTACTCTGGCCGCTTTTGCAGCCCAGGGCAGAGATGTGAAGATGTCTGAAAAGCGTGTTGAAGGCTACCGTAATTTTATCAACAAGATCTGGAACGCCGCCCGTTTTGCCCTGATGCACATAAATAAATCGTATAAAGATATAACAAATGAACCTCTTTCCCTTGTGGACCGATGGATTCTGTCCAGACTCTGTCGTGTTACCGGCAAAGTTTCTGAGGCACTTGACAGCTACCGGTTCAACGATGCAGCGGGGGCGCTTTACAAATTTGTGTGGCATGAATTCTGTGATTGGTACCTTGAAGCGATTAAACCTACTTTGTACGAAAAAGAGGAGCAGAGCCGGCAAGAAGCAACTCTGAGCGTGTTGTGGCGTGTCTTGCATGATACACTGATTTTGCTTCATCCTTTTGTACCTTTTATTACAGAGGAAATTTGGCATAACCTTCCGGGCACACAGGGCTCCATCATGAAAGCGGCATTTCCCTTATATGCCGAAAATGTTGATGGCATACAACGGGATGAGGAAGCAGAATCAAATATGATGCTTATCTCAGGGATAATTACAAGCATCAGAAATATAAGGGGTGAGATGAATATTTCGCCTTCATTATCCCTGGCCGTTTCAGTTCAGTTCCAAAAGAATTCAACAAAGAAAACCATACAACAGTACCAGAACATGATCATTAACCTTGCCAGACTTAAATCTTTATCTGTGGGAAATGCGGTTGAAAGACCAAAGTCTGCAGCAACGGCTGTTGTAAATGATGCTATGATTTTTGTTTCATTAGAAGGAATTGTCGATTTTGTAAAGGAGATTGAACGGCTTGAAAAGGAAATTAATAAACTGGCAAATGAATCGACAATGTTTTCAAAGAAACTAAACAATGAGGATTTTCTGAGCAAGGCGCCCACAACGGTAGTGGAAAAAGTAAAAATAAAGTATGACCTTCTTGTTGAAAAACAACAGAAACTAATGTCAAATCTGGATAAAATTAAGGAGATTGAAGTTTAGCCCAAATTTGTCATGAATTCAACACAACATCTCATAAGAATAGCTCTTAAAGAAGACATCGGTCCGGGGGATATTACAACTGACAATCTCGTGGATCCCGATCTTAAAGGTGAGGGTGTAATCATAGCCAAGGAACCTTTTGTAATTGCAGGCCTTGATGTGGCCTGGCAGGTTTTTAAACACCTTGACTCCAAAGTTATATTCAGACCCGCGTGTATTGATGGTGATACTATAGAAGATGGTAAAACCATAGCAAACATTGAGGGTAAACTCCGCGCTCTGCTTTCGGGTGAGCGAACCGCCTTGAATTTTCTCCAGCGTCTTTCCGGTATTGCTACTTATGTGCGTTTACATGTGAATGAACTTGCAAACAAAAAGGTGCGTCTTGTGGATACCCGCAAGACCACACCAGGTTGGCGTGTTTTAGAAAAATATGCCGTTAGAGTGGGTGGCGCCTATAACCACAGGATGGGACTATATGACGGTGTTTTGATCAAGGATAATCATAATGCTGTCTGTGGTGGTATAAAAAAGGCTGTTGACCGTATCAAGGCTAAAGCATCACATCTTGTCAAAATAGAGGTAGAGGTTTCCACACTGAACCAGGTCAAAGATGCTCTGAACGCTGGTGCAGACGTTATTATGCTCGACAATATGAGCATAGAACAGATAAAAAATGCCACGGCCTTTATTAATGGAAGAGCAGTTGTTGAAGTGTCAGGGAATGTAACAAAAAGCGTTCTTAAATCCCTGGCAGATACCGGAGTAGATATCATATCCGTAGGAGCCTTGACCCATTCTGCAAGATGTGTGGATATTAGTATGCGGGTAAAAGCGGCTGACTATGCCATATGATACCAATACGTGACACAATACCTTCTAAAAATTACCCGGTTGTTAATAACACTATCATTGGTATCAACGTGGTTGTCTATCTGGCACAAATATCTCTGGTTCCGGATTTAAATCGTTTTGTCTATATTTATGGTCTTGTCCCCGCCCGTTATTCGATTCCCCAGATTACATCTTATTTTACTACGGGTCAGCAGATTTTCTCTTTGTTCTCTTTCATGTTTCTCCACGGTGGATTCTGGCATCTTCTTGGAAATATGTGGTCACTTTACATTTTTGGCGACAACGTCGAAGATCGCCTCGGACCTTTTCTTTACCTCGTTTTTTATCTGCTTTGCGGAATAACATCCGGTCTTTCCCATCTTATCATTAACCTTAATTCCAATATGCCTACCATAGGAGCCAGCGGAGCTATCGCAGGTGTCATGGGGGCTTATTTAATTCTTCATCCAAATGCAAAAATATTAACACTTATTCCCATCATTTTCATCCCCTGGTTTGTTGAAATTCCTGCTTTTTTCTTCCTTGGTCTTTGGTTTGTACTCCAGTTTATCAGTGCTGCCGGGAGCCACGGGGGTGTTGGCGGTATTGCCTGGTGGGCTCATATCGGCGGTTTTATTTTCGGTATTATTTTTTTAAAGATTTTGCTTGCCTTGCCTGGGACCGGTGTCAGTGTCCCAATGCGCAAGATGACCGCAAAAAGAAAAACACACCGCCTGCAGGTTATCCGGCCCGTGGGTCCCGGAAAAGATCCTCACCTCTATGGGACAATAACCATCACTTCATTTGAAGCGCTTACCGGAACGCTTAAGCTGGTCAATATTCCCTGGGGATTCCAAAAACGGCTGGTAAAAGTAGCCGTACCTGCCGGTGTGCAAGTTGGGAGCAAGCTTCGGCTGAAAGGATTGGGCAAAATAACACCCGACGGTCACCGGGGAGATTTGTTTCTTAAAGTTGTGATTGAGTAGATGACTCTATCCTTGGGGTGGTGAAAATCGCCGTGTATACAGATGGAATTTTAATCCAATTTTTGTTCCATGTATTAAGGTGTCAGGAATGATGAATAGAGGCCCTGGCGCCTGAAACCTGACACCTGACACCATGCATACGTAAAGGAATAAATATGGGATATTTTTTAAAGCCATATTATTGGCAATTTTAATCATCCCAGCGCTAACCTAAGTACCAGGCTATAAATCTCGATCCCAAAAACACATAAGCAATTGCGCCGATAGACAGAAAAGGACCAAAGGGGATAGCAAACTTCATATTTTTGTTTTTGATCATCACCATGATTATGCCGACGCATGAACCGATAAGCGATGAGGCAAAAATAGTAAAAATTACCCCTTTCCAGCCGATAATGGTTCCGATCATTGCAAGAAGTTTGATATCACCGCCTCCCATTCCATCTCTGTGGGTAATCAGATTATATGACCATGCAACAAACCAAAGACTGCCCCCTCCGATAAGTAAGCCGAGTGCCGAAGCTTTTAAAGTTATTGTCGGCAGGACAAAAGAGGCAATCAGACCCATGGGGATTCCGGGAAGAGTGATGATATCCGGTATGATTTGGTGATCAAGATCAATAAATGTTATTACAATTAGTGATGAAATAAAAATAAAGTATATCAAACTTTCCATGGACAGACCAAACTTAAAAAGTAGCGCCACCGCAACAATTCCGTTCATCAGTTCAACCAGTGGATAGCGAAAAGATATCGGCTCATCACAATTACGGCATCTGCCTTTAAGCCAGATATAACTTAACACAGGAATATTGTCATAAAAACGAATGTGACTTTTGCAGCTTGGACAGATTGAACGTGGAGGATCTGCAATGGATTCCGATTCCGGCACTCTGTATATACAGACATTCAAAAAACTTCCGATGCACATGCCGAATATAAAAATTATGATCACAATCAAAATATTAAACATGTCTTGTACAAAGTCCTCTTGAATTTATGACTGGATAATAGTAAGTGAAATCACCGAGTCACATATCTGATAACATATCATGTTCGTTTTTATATATGGTGATCATGTTTGTGTCAAAACAAGTTTTTGTGTATCGTGTGGGTTAGTTCAAAAACGGATGTAATACGCAAATCGGGTTAAAGGCATTAAACTTATTTCATTCCGCCGGACAAGGCAAAAAACTCGATATACTGACAAAGAACAATTTGGTCTGTTTTGAATTCAATATTGACTATGAACCCATAAAAGGGGATAAAGAATATGACTGGCTAATGAGCACCATGGTTTCATGGAGCAGTTCTTTCAACGGTTTAAAAAAGTATGGGGAAAAGAGGTAGATGCTATGAGTATTAATATGGTCGCAAAAATTGATGATCTTGTAACGGTAAAACATGTGCTTGCGAGCGTTTTTGACAAAACCGGCCTGGGAAAGTTTATACCTGAACTGCTGAAGATAAATCCTGAGATAAAATTTTTTTCAACCGGAGGTACTTATAAGAAGATAAAAGAGATCCTCGGAGAGAAAGCCGAATCCTGTCTTACCCGGGTTTCGGATTACACAGGTCAGCCGGAAACTCAAGGCGGTCTTGTAAAGACTCTGGATTTTAAAATCTATCTCGGGCTTTTGACCGAAACATACAATGAAGCCCATAATGATGACATAAAACGAACAGGTTCCGTTCATATCGATATGGTTGTCGGTAATCTGTATCCTTTTAAGGATACAATCTCACAACCCGACGTAACCGTTGAACAGGCCCGGGGGAATATCGATATCGGAGGGCCGTGTATGATAAGGGCCTCGGCCAAGAATTATTTAAGGGTAGCATCTGTTGTTGACCCCTCCGACTATGAAGCGATCACATCCGAGATGAATGCAAATAACGGGGCCATATCGCTGGAGCTTCGCTACCGGCTGGCACAGAAAGCGTTTGAATATACCGCCGTTTATGACCGAACCATCGCCGACTTTTTAGGTTCCAAATTCATTGAGGAAGTAAAGACATGTTACGAATTATAGGGGTCTCCATCATCTTTATCTCTCACAGAGTACGCAAAAGATCTGAGTTTTTCAGAATTCCCGAGAGGGGAATTTAAAAAAAAATACATTCCGGAAAAAATCGGATCCGAAAAATTTATCTCTGTGTGATCGAGCGACCAAAGGAAGCGGGCGAGAGGTTAAAAACATGCACTTTTGGGAAAAAGGAGAAAACAATGACACAAGATCTGAAAAAAATGTATCGAACGATAATGGATGACCACTTTCCTCCCGGTATGGAAATCAGTTTTGTGGGTCAGGATAAAAGGCAAACTCTCTTTTATGAAAAAGTTGTTTGGACCATCGATAACATTCAAAAAGGTTTAAGATATGGTGAAAATCCCGGTCAGGAAGCAGCCCTTTACAAATTGACAAACGGAAACCTGATTCTGGGGGAGACCGAAACCATTCAGCCGGGCCAACATCTGGCTTCAGATATTGAGCTTTTGCAGTCCGGAAAGCATCCAGGCAAAACCAACCTGACCGATGCGGACAATTCCTTGAATATCCTGAGATATTTTGTGGATAAACCAACTGTCGTAATTGTTAAGCACAACAATCCATGCGGTGTTGCCAGATCCGATACATTGGTAGACGCCTATCAAAAGGCAAATATTGCAGACAGGGTGGCGGCCTTTGGGGGATGCATTGCAGTCAACAGAGCTGTTGACAGGGAAACAGCTCAAGCCATTACTGAACAATATGCCGAAGTTGTGGTGGCTCCTGATTTTGAAGAAGGGATCATGGATATCTTTGCCAAGAAAAAAAATCTCAGGGTTATCCGTATTGGAAATATTGAACGGTTGCAGACATTTGTGGGTAAAAGATGTGTGGAATTCAAAAGCTTGATTGACGGCGGTATTATCACTCAATGGTCTTTTGTTCCTTTAGCCCGCACTAAGGCGGATCTAAAACTTGCCGAATGCGAATACAAGGACAAACACTACCGGATCAACAGGGAACCCACCGAACAGGAATACGAAAACATGCTCTTTGGCTGGCTTGTGGAATCAGGTGTTACATCAAATTCAGTGATTTATGTTAAAGATCAAGTAACTGTGGGCATCGGAACCGGTGAGCAGGACCGGGTAGGCGTTGCAGAAATTGCAAGAGACAAGGCCTACCGAAAGCTGGCAGACCGTTACTGCTTTGAAATGCATGGTATTCCCTATAACGATCTAAAAGATGAAGATAAAAAGGCGGAAATTGATGATAAGGTTTCAAATGAAAAAGGCGGGTTGATTGGCGCTGCCATGGTAAGTGATGCCTTTTTTCCTTTTAGAGACGGGGTGGACGTTGGACTCCGGGAAGGGGTTACCTCCGTGATTCAGCCGGGTGGGTCAGGAAATGACTACCAGTCCATCCAAGCTTGCAATGAGGTTGGAGCGACAATGGTCTATACCGAACAGAGGAGTTTCAAACATTAAGGGCTCGCGCATATTTAGTTTCGTAAGTTCAAACTGATTTCAGAAAAAAATGTAAAAATTAAAAAAAGCGGACCATTCCTTTAAAGATCTTTAAAGATATGGTACCTTAAAATGTATAAATTTACAATTAAGGCGCCCATGAGTGTAAATATCCTGGCCCATAGGACCAGGCTTTGGTTATCCCCAAAGGGATTTGCTTTGTTGGAAATTCATTGAATTATTGAATTTTGTGATTTTGGACACAAAACTCCAGGGCAAAGCCGGAAAACTCTGACCTGGCTCTCCGAGGCGTAGGCTCTATGAGCCGGAGCCCCAAAGGACCAGGTTTTTCCGGACATAATAAAGAGCCAAACCGAACAGAGACAGCTACGGTTGAAAAATGTGATTTATGTGGAAAAGACTTGAGCGACAAAGCCCCTCTTGAAAGCTGCAATGATCGAATTATTGAAGACATACCTGATCTGCCTGAAGAAACAGTGATTACGCTGGTAAAACAAGAAAAAAGTATTGTGATGAGTGCCAAGAAGTAATTACAGCCAAGTCTGATTTAGTTGTATTTCACACAGAACCATAAAGATTTATTATCAGTTAGCGGGTCAATATGATTATTTCATACACCAGAACATATTGAGTAGTTACTGGCAGAATCAATATCCTATTGAATATACAAATAAAAAAATGAAAAAGTTATCCCATGGGGTTCGATACCGTTAAAATATGGCTCACACACCCAAGCCAAAATGGAACCTTGGCTGCGGCTGAAATTCATTTGGCCAAAGTTTTATCTCAATGGCCTCCACAATGGGATAAACATAATCGAAACCACCAATAGCTCGAATCTTACTCCCTTTGAGTTTTCCTGCCAGGGTGAGCAAGATTGCCTTTTGATAAATTGCAGGATCAAGGAACTGCTTTGATTCAACAATAAAGCGGCCATTGGATTGGTCAAAATTTACGGGCTGACCATTATTGCCAAGTTCTAATTGCAATACCGTGAGTTAGGATAAGGTGGATGAAATGTTAGTTTCTAAAATTTTTTCACCGAGCATGATGATTTCATCCTTATAGATGTCCGGAGTCTTTTGCAATTCTGAAAATGTACCCGCGCAAGTAACCTTTGAGCGCAACTGTCGGGAAATTCCTATAGCGCAACCCATCAAAAACATAATGAAAAAAATAAAGACAATATATCCGGTTCGTTTGATGGGCATGTTTTCCTCCTACCAGTAATAGGGGGCATGGCAATACCGATATCAATAGTAAGGATGCGGATAAAACCAGGGTTCATAGTACGGGGTGGAGTAATACTGTTGATCTTCCGGTCAGAGGTATATTTCACGGCTTTGGATCTTGAGATATGGGGCTGGGGAAAATCATTGATTTTTTCGACCACTGTGCCGACTACTATACCCGCCACGGTAACTTTACGAGCCTTGCTGTAAATTTCCGGATCCAACAATCCCTTTTGCGAGATCATGAATCTCCCTTCGGAATGATCCCTTGATTTGGGCTCTTCTCTGATTCCCATCGGTGCCTGCAACACTTTTATAATGGTTTGATCCGTCATATTATTGGTTTCCAGAATGTACCCTTCCAGGATTATGATTTTTCCCAGATAGTTATCCGGTTCCTGAAGTAAGTTCTCAATAAATTATGGATTCGGCTCAATATCACCATTTGATACATCAGAACTTATTAAGAAGTTACGTTCCTGAACAAGTATTTTAAAATCAGTAGACGGTATTGATTCCGT
>CAZKDT010000076.1:0-9815 GCA_964551515.1 uncultured Desulfobacteraceae bacterium
AAAAAAAAGACCTGTTTTTCAATCATGTTACGAGATCTGTATTCAGGCAATAAATACTATAGCGGTATTAAATCCGCCTTCATATTATTAAAATAAATAGGGCCCATAACTGCCAGTTGTATAAAAAAAATAATGCCCATCGTGACCCAAGCCCATCCGGAAAGCATTTGACGTTCAGAGAAAAAAAGTCTCACCAACAAAAAGGTAAGGGTAACTGCGGGCAGACCAGACATGACGATATCAAAGGGTCTGTTAAAACAGCCTGTGATTTTGAAAATAATCACTTGAAACATCCAGACTGCTGCAGCCGCCAGAACCGCATAAAACAAGGGTCGTTTTATTTCACCAAACCATCCTGCACGCCAAATAATAAGCATGGTCATAGCCGTCAGCGTGTTAAGCCAGTATACCGACATGAACTGATGATGGCTCCATTGAGTTCTGAATCCGATGACAGATTTGGAATACGGTATTGGACCGACCCAATGAATTGCAAAGATGTTTCCTGCAATGTGAACCGACACCGCAAGAGCCAGAGATCGAGGAAAGCTTCTGGTATAAGCATATCCAACAACAAACATGGAAAAAAAAATAACCAGCAATTCGATCGTAAGAGGCCTATTTCTTGAATATGTCCAGCAAAATGATGCAACATAACCTATAATTTCAACAAATGATCCTCTCAAATATTCAAGGCGTAAATTTTCACTCGTTATCATCGCGTAAAAAAGAGGAATTGACATTAACGTAATTCCATACATCACCCAGAGCAAACGCATTATAGGAACTTTTAAAACAAGATGCATAAGCAGAATAATAATCAAAATTGTCGTGGCATTCCATAGGGTGTGATGCAGGGCGACATAATATGAAAAAGAGCTTTGATCGGTCAGTATCGCGGTCTCCACATAACAGCGCAATAATGAAAAAGATAAAAAATAGATGGGAGCAAAGGCATTCAGAAAGGATCTCCAATTAAGCAAACCGTCTGCCGCATCCATCCTAATATCTTTAGACTTTTCTGTGAATGCTAAACTCATATCTAAAATTCAAGATACTAAACAATCTGTTTTCCAACTGCTTTTTTACTTATGGCCGGATGGGATCTTTTTTATTATTCCGGCTAATATATCTCCATTATCAAGCTTGAAACCTCTTACAAGCACCCTTTCTTTTTTCCATAAAATAGTTCTCAAAGAATTAATATAAGAAGTATGACCCCTCTCATTCACAAAAGCGGTCCTGTAGTGATTGTTGCCAACCTTAAATTCGATTAGATATATTTTTTTTTCTCCTACGATCAAATATGCTTCTTTTAGATTGATCTCCGAAATAACTGCATTAATCTCAACAGGCTCCATGCGATCAAAATTGATACTTTTTTTTGACAACCCGGACATATTACTGGGATATGTATTATTAGAATATGCCAGTACGCACATAACCACAACAATCAAACTAAAAAATGTTTTTGTGAAAACATTTGTATAATTCATAAAAGCCTCCCGTTAATTATTAATCTGCCGCCAATAATAAGGTTTTAAAGCAAACGGTATATTCGGATCCTCAAATAAAACGCCGCCTTCAACTCCGACAAAGAGCCTCGGCCCACCTTCAAGCACGGCAATCGACGGTCTCGATGCGATGGATGTGCCGATGACCTTGCTGCGATCAAGTTTCCCCAGCGTGACAGTATTTCCCTCTCCATCTGTCTCTGCTATATTGCTGTAATCGTAAGAAGCCTGTCCTGTTTTATAATTAAGAGCATATAGTCGAGCCTGTCCTCTGCCGGCTACAGCTACACACGGGTCTTCGCTTCCACTGCTGCCCGACTCGGGTGTATAGGTAGTAAAATAGACTGCGCCGTTAAATACCGTAACAGAAGATGTGACCTTCTCTCCCGAATTCTCCAACTGGATATACCAACCGTTTGAATTAGAAAGCGCCTCCCGAACCTCAGCCCTCTGGGTCTCATTTCCTAACACAATCATGTTATCGGTAACATCCGTGAGATCAGATTCTGTTAGGGTGGTAAAAGTAGCAGGATTTTCCCAGGAATTCTTTATAGCATATATACGATTTACAACGCCGGTCTCCTCAGGATCAGCACGGTCCCCGGTACCAAAAAAGATCATCTCCCCGAACGATTCCTCAACCGCATCCGGCGAATAAAAGATTTTTCTCTGGGTGCCGTCGGCCGATGCTGAAAAAAGTTTTCTCCTGCTCCATGTGCCATCGCCATTATCATCTTCAAAAGCAAAAACATGCCCCCCGAGATCTCCTGCATAAACTCTGTTTGTATAACCATTCCCGTTTGAATCGAATCCCGCAACATCCACAATACAATGGGTCATATCCGTATAGTACCCGGCATTAAGATTCAGGGTGCTGATCGCCCCACCCGAGACCTTTATAGCGAAAACCGCTCTTCCCACTGAATCAGAAGTGTTTGGAGTATCCTGGTCCTGGTTGGCGTCATAGCCTCCCCCCATTAAGAAAACCGTATCCGATCCACTCGAGGTCTTGAGTTTATGTACTGTAGGTGTACACCAGGACTGACCAAGAGCGGCATTTATACCGTCTACACTTCCATTGCCGTCACCATCCAGACTTTCCAGGAAATTTGACTCTATCTTGTAAAGATAATTTGGCGTGTTATAGGTTGTAACATCAAGGGCATAGTAATTAAATCCTCCCCGGCGCTCCCCGAAGAAGAGAATTTTCTGGCCGGTATCTTGATATATTACAGGAGTTCCATCCACAAAATACTTATGGTTGGCACTGCCATCCGAAAACTTTTTCAACAGGGGAAGTTGGTCCGGAGGAATGAATCCCCACACCTCGCTGGCATCACTTTCTTTGAAACAATGCATCATGCCGCCATTGGTTCCTGAAAAAATAAAAGATTCATCCAGAGAACCATCTCCGTTGGTATCATAGTGTATGATTGAAGGCCTTGAGTGGAGGATGTCTCCCAGTATCCAGTCCCTGTCAGTGCCATGGATGTCGGTGATTACACTATTTCTTTGAGCGCTGTCCGCAACGTCTAATGTCAAGTTTGTAATCAATGTGTTGGAGATTGAGAAGGCATTGGTTGAATCGGTCAAATTCGCCGCAGACCCCATATAGGTATAAAGATTTCGACTCGCCTGGTCAAGGAGGAGTGCGCCGATGCCTCCCTCAAGAACATTGGGACCATCTGATGAAACAGACCAGAAAGATCTGGCATTGTCCCTGATGGTTCCATCCGATAGTGTGGCTATCTTACCATCCGCATCAATGATATCCCCATTTGAATCAAGTCCGTACTTTTTGATATTGCCGGACCATCTGCCGTCACTCTGGGGTTTAAAAAAACCAACATAAAGTGAATTGCCCGAATAGATTTGGTTCATCCGGCTCACAGGCACTACAGGAGAGACAAAGACCGCATTCACATTTGCAATATCGGTCATGACCTTCTCAAAGGCAGCGGTAAGGCCTGAAATACTGTTTGCCGTGTAATAGAGCCCACCGCCATTTAATGCTGTTTCTAATAAAAGCTGTTGCTGTGTTCGAAAGCCGATGGTATAAGTGATGACATTTTGTTCCTCAAATGAACCACCGGATATGCCCAGGGAAGAATTTAAATCATTTTCATAAAGATACTTGGCTACATCGTCCAGATAGTCTGAACCATCAGATGCATAACTCCCCGGATCGTTGCCGTCATTATCATAATCACCAATGGTATCACCATTGATATAGGTGCCGGAAACAAGTTTTGAATCTCGATCCTTGGTAGATTCACCATCTGTCATCAGGATGATATAGTTATTCTGGCAGCGATACTGCATGGGACTATTATAAGTGAATGTTCCATTGTACCAAGAGGCCTTTCCGGCAAAGTAAAGACCCGCCTCTGCCAGGGTTTCGGCCAACGGGGTCCATCCACTAGCAGGAAGACTGTTTAGCGAATTTATTAAAGTGGTTTTGTCAGTACCGCAATTTTGAATGATACGCCCTCCCTGGTCATAATTGAATCTCATCAATCCAAATCGCACATTATCAGTGTCATTAATCACAGACGTAATGATCTCCTTGGCCACTTCGGTTCTGCTTCTCAAATTACCTTCTCCGGATAGATCATAGTTTATCCAGTTCCCCATATACAGATCTTTTTGGCTTCCGGAACACGTATACCCGTGGTCCGAATCCCCGATATTGGTGTCTAAATCGTACCCATAAGTTTGCAGAGCTGTTTTGACACCCGGACAGTTCAGATCATTGACGTTGCTTGCAAACAGGTCATAGCTCCACCCACCGCCCCATCCATAAATTTTTTGATAAACCGCATTATTTGTATAGGAGCCTGAATAGGTTGTAGCCGGATTATAGTATGCCCCCGGAACATCCTCTGTGCTCATGCTGCCCGAAGTGTCAAAAATTATGAGAACGTTGGGTGCAATTGAGACGCTTGCGGTCCCGTAAATTTCGATATCATCGGCCCGAAGTCGGGACGATACAATCAAAACCAGGGCCAATATTATAGCTATAAATAAGCATCTTTTCATGGCTGATCCCCCTTTTTCAAAACAAATAACAAAACCATACACTTTTTATGATTATTATTTGAGAAATTAATATTTATTAAAGACCTTATATACTCCTATCTGAATAGAGCTTCCCTCAGTCGAGGTTGCGGTAATACCATATCTGCGAATTTCATAATCCTTCAAACTATACCCGGACCCGGCCGGAGGAGAATCTCTATGTTGCTGCAACGGCAATTTATTAGCAGGAATACTCAACCCGCCGATGGGGGTGCCCGTACTTTCGATACAGCGAATCTCTATATTAACGTCGGGCGTACCGTCAGAGTCTATGTCTACATTATTCTGTATGAAAAAATCTATCTTCTCATCGTATGGTATCATGAAAGCGGCTGTCATCCATGTACCGCTGGTTTCCAGTGCATAATGGACTCCTGATTCGGCTTTATATAAATTTTGAACTGCCCGTTTTTCGTTTGCGGCGATCTGCACTTCCATAGTTGATGTTCTGATTGCCGATATACCCAAAAATGTGAGTAAAACCAGCATAATCACAGCTAAGACAATAACGGAACCATTTTCATCTCGTATCAGCGTTTTGTCTTTCATGGGTTTTCCTCGATTCATTTTTTACGAATTCATCAAAGTTACAGCGATCGAGATCTTACACTTACAAACTGGAGTGTTTTTCCCCTTCCCGTGACAGTTATCCTTATGAGCTTGGTATTTTGTGTCGGATTGTTGTCTGCTATAGTCCAGGATATTGTATAATCATCAGAAGTTACCTGGTGGGGATTCCCCGCCACCCCAAGCAAGGGGTCATCGTATGGGAGAGACATAAGTTGCTCAACCCTGTCCAGGCTCCAAGAGCTGATCTCTGTAATTTTAGCGCCGGTGGAATTTGCACTTATGGCAGACATGTGCATGATAGCGATAGCAAGCAGACCCACGGCAAAGATAGAAACGGCAACAACTACTTCCAGGAGGGTGAACCCTTTATCTTTGTTCGAAAATCTACGGTCGGCCTTCCTGTATTTTGTATATGCTTTATCCGTTTTCATGGTATTATCCTATAACCCTAAATTCCGACATTTGATAAACGTAGTTAAACACCTGCGGCTAAAGTTGTCATTCTGTGGTCCCAGAATCTGTGTTCCCTGCTGATTCAAGTAAGTGTTATTATTTATCGAAGGCTGCAGCCCCCTGCCGGTCCGGGCCACAATCGTTATTTCCACAGATCTGATTGTTGACAGGCTTCCGGCCGCAACGTTGCCGCCTCCTGGGTTCAGCACAACTGGAGGAGAAGATCCGTCCAAATAAACAAAATCGAGGGCATCGATGTTTTGGGCCACAACCTGATTTCCGCCGCCGGTATTTCTTGTCAGATTTCCGCCGTTCATAGAATAAGTTATGCTTTCATTGGCGTCAAGAACATCGCCGTCCGGCGGACTTCCGGTAGTATTGCCTGTAACATCTTCCGTGAAACTGATTGAATTTGCGTTTGCCGCAGTAATGCCGATACCGCCGATCTCGAAAGGGTCACATCCTGCCATTCTGATTTCTCTTTGCATGTAAAACATGGCGGCTCTTAGATTCTGCTGCATGGCGGCGACCTCTTCCTGCGCCAAATACGATTTATTCTGGCTTAAAAAAGTTGAACAGATAGCTCCCATAACAAGCAAAGATACGGCCATAGCCACTATAAGTTCGACAATGGTAAACCCCTGATTCAAAATCCTGAATGAAATAAATCTTTGTTTCAGTTTTATTTCCATGATCCTCCGGCCCATTTTTGCAGGTTAATCACTCCCGAAAGTAGCGGACCCACTCTGTAATAGGCGGTATTCCCGGAATTTGACAGATAAGCGTACCCTTGATTACCCGTTCCGCGAGAATTAAAAGTTATGGTGGCTACCGCAAAAGTTTCATTATTCGGACCATCAAAGTTTACCCCGCTTCCATAATCCCCAAGCACAACGGTTTTATTCAAAAGACTAATTGTATACTGATCCGGATTAGAACTATACAAAACACTGCAATTTCCATTGGTCCTGATAGCCGCCATCTTTGCCAGCTGCATATTTGAATAAAGATCACGCGCCGCACTTTTCAAGTGATATTTCGGCAGCCAACTTAAATAACTAGTTGCGCCCCCAACGGCCAATATACCTAATACAACAATAACAATGAGAAGTTCTGTAAGTGTGAATCCTGATTTTTTTCGCATGGCATTAAATTCCTATACACAATTTCCGTGCCACAATGTTTGCTTTTAAAATGTATTTTCAGGAATACTATATAGGCAAAACGGGTTATCGATTATATCTTATTGATATATATATTAATAGTCAATTTACTATGGCTCCGGGTAGTCATGTTAAGGATTTTAGAATTAAAAAATTCAGTTTTGAAGTGTAAGAAGTGTAATATGATTATTGGAAAAACTATTAAATTATTTAATACCTTTGTTACGGATATATTCTACTCCATTTTGAAACAATTGTATGCCGACGGTAAGGCCGAATTCCGCTTTACCCTGCCTGCGCTTTTTCTTTTCCTTGATCCGTGTCCAGTCTGGATGGTTTGTCCAGTGATTGAAAGCTTCGGGATGGGGCATCAGGCCAAAAATCCGGCCACTCGGGTCACATATCCCAGCAATATCATGAACCGATCCGTTTGGGTTGAAAGGAAACTTGCCGTCAGCGGGCCTGCCGTCTGGCATTGCATACCGAACAGTTACCTGCTTATCATCAATTAGACGACTTATAATGGTTTGGTCGGCATAAAATTTTCCTTCTCCATGCCTTACAGGAAATTCCAGCCGGTCTAATTCACGGGTAAATATACAGGGAGATTCGGGAACAACCTTCAATGTGACCCAGTCATCTCTAAAATTCCCACAGTCATTAAATGTTAAAGCCACCGATCTCCGGGTGTAGTCATGGTCGAAACCGGGCAAAAGGCCCAGGTTTACAATGGTTTGGAATCCGTTACATATGCCAAGTACAAGATTTCCGGCATCGATAAACTCTAAAATCTTATCTCCCAGATTTGTCTTTATTCGGACAGCCTGGATTACACCGGCACCGTGGTCGTCCCCCCAACTGAAACCTCCTCCAAAGACTAAAATCTGAAAATCGACTAAATCCACGGATCCATCGATAAGAGCGTTTATATGAACCCGGCTGGCGTCAGCGCCGGCAAGTTTCAGAGCATAGACTGTTTCATGGTCACAGTTCAGGCCGTATCCTGTGAGAACAAGGGCCTTTACGTTATTCATTTCAGAACTCCTGACATGTATACGTCATTTCAACGCGACATGAAGGTTTAGTCGCAATTTTAGACGCAACAATTTGAACATCGAACATCGAACGTTCAACGTCGAATGTCGAATGTCGAATGTGGAATGTGGAAGGCGCTCCTGCCCGCCATCGCGAGCCGTACTCAATGCTCTTCGTCCTTTTGTTGGTTCGCTCAGGCGAGGCGGGCGGGTCGCTTTTTCTTTATTATAAATGGTAGAATACATTATTCGATGTTCAACGTTCATCTTTTAAATGCCTTCAAGGTGTGGATTCTTCATTAAAATATGTTGAATCTGAATTTACTATAGGTCAGTAGCCTTGTATTTAATTTCTCCATTACCCATTATATCAATCCTCCGAAGGGCTTTTTCCAGGCGTCTTTGAGTTCCTGCACAGGAATTTTAATAAGCTGCCTGCTGTTAATCCCCTTTATGACTAAATCTGATTCATGAGTTACAGTTCCTATACAGGCGCAGGCAAACCCTTTGAAAATCTTTTCGAAAATCTTTCTGTTTTTAGAATCGATAGTTACAATGAAACGGCCGGCAGATTCCGAAAACAGAATAAAATCATTACGCTCAAGCTGGTCCGATGGAACAAGGCCCAGATCAACCTGCATGCCTAAATTTTCACCCATGGCTGTCATGGCAAGATGTACACCCAGGCCTCCACGATATATTCCGTGGGCAGAAGCAACCAGCTCTTTTTCAATGGCACTGCCAAGAGCCCTGTACAGATCGGCGAACTCACCCGGAAGAACATGAGGAACATTTAATCCCACATACCCCAGATGTTCATAGTATTCGGACCCGCCAAGTTCGTTTCGTGTGGTTCCAAGTATATAAACCAGATCCTCTGACATTTTACTTTCCATCGTAACACATTTTTCTATATCATTGATAACAGATGTAGCAGAAAATTGAAGGGTTTCCAGTGCCGAAACTTTGTGGGTTTCACCGTATCGCCCGGTAAGGTGGCCGTCAACATACATGCTATCCTTGCCGGAGAGAAGCGGTATTTCATATGCCAGGCAGATTTCGTGCAATGCCCGGCATGATCGCACAAGCTGGGCCGCCTTGAATTTTCCATCCGGGTTGTCATGAGGGTGAAATTGAATGTTAGGCCAGCAGAAATTATCGACGCCACCGATACGGTTAAAATCTGCACCAACAGCAACGAGTCTCCGTACCGCCTCATCAATTGTACAGCTCGTCATGTGATAGGCATCGATAGCTGAATAGGCGGGCAGCAGCGCCTGGGAAAATACAAGACCCTTTTTAGAGTCGAGAACAGGTCTTATTACCACCGCATCACTGTTAACATCACGACCCGCACCCAATAGAGGTTTAATCACACTGGTGCCCTGCACTTCATGATCATATTGTCTGCTTATCCATTCCTTGGAACAAATATTCGGACGGGAAAGCAGGTCCTTTAATAAAACTCCATAATTGTCTGGTTCTCTCAGAACAGGCTCAAACAGACCCCGTCTTCCAGGTGTCTGCCATTGGGCATCAAACTCCCACTGGGGAAAACCTGACGTTAAAAGATCCATATCTATATAGGCACAGGTCTGGCCATTATAGGTGATATGCAGTTTGCCCGTATTCGTGTAACGGCCTATTACCGTGCTCTCAACGGCATGCATTTCTGAAAGCTCCAGAAAATGTTCAAGATGCGCCGGATTAACCGCCACGGTCATTCGCTCCTGGGACTCGGAAACCCATATCTCCCACTGATCAAGCCCTTGATATTTCAAGGGAACCTTTTCAAGTTGAATCTCACATCCGTTGCTGAACCGGGCTGATTCACCAACCGATGATGAAAGCCCCCCACCACCGTTATCCGTAATAAATTTTATCAGCCCCTGATCCCTGGCTTCCAAAAGGAAATCGTGCATTTTTTTCTGGGTATAGGGATCACCGATCTGAACATGACCGGCCGGGGTAAGCTCCGAGAAAGTCTCTGATGAAGCGGTCAC
>CAZKDT010000077.1:0-3640 GCA_964551515.1 uncultured Desulfobacteraceae bacterium
AAACAAGATCATAAAATTATACTTTTTATCCAACCAGGTGCTGGCGGCAACGGTTGATCAGATCAGGCAAATGGCCCAGCAACTGCTGCAGGACGATCCGGATTACCAAAAGCTGTTGCGTAAGCTGAATTAATCTTAAATCAGCCCGATAGACTTGGAAAACTGCCAACAGAACAGCCTGAAAAAGGGCATGGCGACGGCTACCATCGATCATGAAATTGAAAAATCCCGAACCATGATAAACAAAGCGTACGCCAACGATATGATCTCCGATGAGACTGTCAAAACTTTCAAGAAGGTTAAAAAATTGACAAAAAAAGGCTCAGATATTCGAGACAGAATCTTAAGCAATGAGTTATATAAAATTTTGAGGGCCTTACCTTCTTGTATTCAAAAGACAGATAGTGATCAACACGTTTTTCAATACAAGGGCTCCGGTATGAAAAAGGCAGACAGAAACCTAAAAACAGCCTGCAAGGATGCGGGCATTAAGTATGGTCGATTTACGAAGGGGAGTTTTGTATTCCACGATTTAAGACACACGTTTAACACCAACATGAGAAAGGCCCTGGTTTCCGAATCAGTCATTATGGAAATAACGGGACATAGTACTCGGGAAATGTTCAACCGTTATAATAATATTGACGACGACGACAAAAGAAACGCCGTAAACCAGTTAGAGCAGTTTTTCTCAAATGTTACCCAAATGTTATCCCAAACCGAGCAAATTTCAAAAAGTGAATAACAAGCTCCTTGTCAATGCTTGTGGTTAAAGTGTTTTCAAGGATACACAACGCAAATAGCAGTAAAAAAAGGGTTTCAGAGAGCTAATCTCTGTAAACCCTTTGCTTTTATGGTTTTAAATGGTAGGCGGTACTGGGTTTGAACCAGTGACTTCTACCGTGTGAAGGTAGCACTCTCCCGCTGAGTTAACCGCCCACAATTATTTGTTATCAACTTTCTCCTTTAATTCTTTGCCAACTTTGAAGAAAGGTAATTTTTTGGAAGATACGTTAATCTGTTCGCCGGTTTTAGGATTTCGGCCCACGTACGGCTTATAATTTTTTACAGTAAAACTGCCAAAACCCCTGATTTCAACCCGCTCACCTTTTACAAGGATTTCCGTTATTTTGTCAAAAAAGATATCAACAACTTTTGTGGCGTCTTTTTTAGCAAGAGCTGCTTTATCTTTAAGTTTATTAACCAAGTCTGATCTGTTCATATAAACTCCTTTTTAATAGAAAGCAAAAACGTATCATAATGAAGCAAATTCATTATCTATATAGAGTGTTAATTACTTTCAAGTCAAGGACTTTTTTATATTCGTAATACAGTTGTTTATCCCATATGTTCCGATGACGCTTCCTTGAGAGTTTCGATTTCTTCGGGTGTGGGGAGGTCTTTCAGGTCTTTGAGGTCGAATATTTCAAGAAATTGCTTTGTTGTTGCATAAATAAGGGGTCTGCCGGGAATTTCCTTTTTTCCCAGAATCCGGATAAGTCTCCGCTCAAGCAGCATGCGAAGGATTCCTCCGCAATTAACACCCCGGACATGTTCTATATCGTTGCGAATGATCGGCTGTTTGTATGCAATGATTGCCAAAGTTTCCAAAGCGGCCTTGGAGAGACGTAGAGCTTTGGGCTGAATTAACCGTTTGATCCATTCTCTGTATTCGGGTCGGGTGCGGATCTGGTAGCCGCCGGCGACTTCTCGCAAAAAGAAACCGCCTTTGCGGGCTTCATATTCTTTTGAAAGTTCGGAAAGTGCGTTTCGGATCTCTTTTTTTCCGGTCAGTGTGAGTATATTATTAATACGGTCGATCGTAAGCGGTTCCCCGGCTACAAGCAAAAGACTTTCGATGATGTTTTTTATTTCTTCCATTATAAATAAAAAAGCCTGATAATGCCGGTCCGGGTATGCTGGGTAACCCGGATCAGTGAAAGCTTGACCATTTCAAGAATGGCAAGGAATGTCACAATCACTTCGCTTTTATCAGCAGCCTTGGAGAACAGCCCATCAAAGGTTACCGCTCCCTTGGTTTCAAAGATGTCCAATAGTTGAACGATTCTGTCTCTGACAGTAATGGTGTCGGCATTAATCTCCATCCGGCCAATGGGGTTTATGTTCTCAAGTATTTTTTGGAATGCATCGATTAGCTCGAATAGTCCGACATCTATGACCACGTCCTCCCGGCCACGCAAATAATCTTCCTGACCCGGATTTCTTAAAAAAGTATCTTCCCCCAGAAGGTCCCTTTGAGCCAGCTTTTCTGCTGCTGATCTTATCCGGAGGTATTCCTCAAGGGGCCTGATAATTTCAAGTCGAGGGTCTTCGTCTTCATTTTCGTCTTCATGGACCGGAAGGAGCATCCTTGACTTTATTTGAGTCAGAGTGGATACCATGACAAGAAATTCTCCGGCGATATCTATGTTCATGGCCTTCATCCACTCTAAATATCCCAGATACTGTTTCGTTATCAGGGCAATGGGGATGTCATAAATGTCAACTTCATGTTTTTTAATAAGGTGCACCAAAAGGTCCATGGGGCCTTCGAAAATGTCGTCGATCTGTATTTTATAATGTTCATCATGCATCATGCCGGATACTGGATATTAGGATTGAAGGAAGCTATTGACGATGGTCAATTTTCAATAGTCACTATTTATTAGAAATTATAGTTTTACAGCATCTCTAACCTCTGCCATGGTCCGGCGCGCAACACGCCGTGCTTTATTGCATCCCTCTTCGATGATTTCATCGACAAGTTGTGGCTTGGCTTCGTAATAAGCTCTTTTCTCACGCATCGGCTCTAAAGCTTTTATAAGATTTTGAGACATTATTTTCTTGCATTCAACACATCCGATTTTGGCAGTGCGACATTCTTGGTTTATTCTGCCCACGATTTCACTATTACTGTAAAACTTGTGAAATTCGTAGACATTGCATACATTGGGATCGCCGGGATCGCATTTCCTGGCACGCTGGGGATCCGTCAGCATTTTGGATACACTGGCGGCTATTTCATCAGGGCTGTCTGAGAGATAGATGGCGTTATTATAACTTTTGCTCATTTTACGGCGATCAACGCCGAGTATTTTGGGTGTTTCGGTCAAAATCGATTCCGGTTCCGGGAATACGTTGCCGTAAAAATAGTTGAATCTTCTGGCGATTTCTCGCGTAATTTCAACATGGGGAACCTGATCCACGCCCACAGGGACCCCGTTCGCCTTATATATGATAATATCGGCAGCCTGTAACACGGGATATCCGAGAAAACCAAAGGTGGAAAGGTCCTTGTTGCTGAGCTGAACAATCTGATCTTTGTAGGTTGGGTTTCGCTCCAGCCACGGCACCGGTGTTATCATGGAAAGGATAAGAAACAATTCCGCATGTTCTTTGATATGTGATTGAATAAAAAGCGTGCTTTTATCAGGCGAAAGCCCTACGCTTAACCAGTCTATTAACATATTGCGGATATATCCTGAAATAGAACCGGTATCTTCATAATCACTAGTTAAGGCGTGCCAGTCGGCGATAAAGAAAAAACAATCATACTGTTTCTGCATTTTTACCCAGTTTGCAAGGGCACCGTGTAAATTTCCAAGGTGGAGGGGTCCTGTAGGACGCATTCCACTAAGTA
>CAZKDT010000077.1:3650-9779 GCA_964551515.1 uncultured Desulfobacteraceae bacterium
TAAGTATTCTTTTTTTTTCGGGCATATAAAATCTCCTGTACTGTTTAAACAAAAAGCTTTAAAAAAATTGCATTAATATATTCCCGCCGCAGGCGGGGAAGGGAGAATTAATCATTTTTAAAGGCTTTTTACAAATTCATCAACCTTAAGTTTTAACTTCCAATATTCGCTTACCTTCCTATCAGAATATTAACCATAGGGGTCAAAAAAAAAGACATAAATTTACCGACAAGATTTGTTAGAAGCAAAAAAATAATTATTATCATGCCGAATCGTTCCATACGGGCATACTGCTGCCTTAACCCAGCAGGCAGAACCATGGCGAGTATTTTGCTTCCGTCCAAAGGTGGGATCGGAATCAGGTTGAATATTGCAAGAACCAGATTAATCACCACGCTGTAAAAGAGCATATGGTATAAATCCATGATAAGGGGTTTGAGTATGAACCCATTCCATAACCATTGAAAATGGATAATGGCTTGAAAGAGCAGTCCAGAGACAATGGCCAGAGCGAAATTAGCAAGAACCCCTGCCGACGCCACATAAATCGTACTTTTGCGGTAATCATGAAAATTGGAAAAATTAACCGGCACCGGCTTGGCATAACCAAAAATGATCGGAGAACCTGTTAATTTCAATATAAGCGGCAGAAGCAACGACCCTACAAAATCCAGATGTTTTATTGGGTTTAGCGTCAGTCTTCCGGCTAAAAGAGCGGTATTATCTCCCATACGGAAAGCTATATAGCCGTGTGCCACCTCATGAATGGTTACGGCAAAAAGGAGCGGAACGATCATTACAACGATTTGATTTAGATCCATGTTAGTTCGCTTTGCTCACAATTGGAATGTTGGAATATTGGAACACTGGAATGTTGGGTTTTGGGAAAATGGAAAGTTGAGTTATTGTAAAATTCCTTTTGACCGGATTTAAATAGAGGAATGTCATCTTCTTTAAATCATCATTCCAATATTTCATCATTCCATCATTCCTTATCCGAGTTAAAAATATAAGCGTAAGAAATACTTTTATTTTCAATAAATTGATAAATACCGAGACGTTAACTTAGCGAACATAGGCTTTCACAAAATCCAGTTCATCATTAGGTGTTTTAAGCTGGCCGTTTAATTTGGCATCCAAAACGGCCTGTAGGATTTCCCGGTAAATCGGACCGGGTTCAAGTCCCATTTTTTTTAGATCCTTGCCTTTTACCGATGTTTCAATATATCTTAGTCGGGTAACGTAATTGGAGATGGATCTCTTTACTGTTTTGTGTTTGGTAGCTGCCATCATATACAGGATCAGTTCAATTCTGAAAACAGCAAGGTTTTTATAGATGGTGCTGTTTTTTGTCGGTAGATTTCGTTCCATCCATAACATGGACCTATCAGCCTCGAAACGTTCCTTGCAGAGAATTGTTTTGTATCTTGGCGCAAGTTCAATTCGCATGCAGATTTCATCGGCTGTTTCTTTATCGCAGTGCCTGGTAAGCGCCAGAAAATAAACGGCCCATTTCATATACGGTTCTTCCAGAAAAAGCAAATCATACCAGGATAGCACCTTTTTAACTGAATTAAACAATAAAATCATCTGGCTGTTTAATTCTATAGAAGGGTGGACAACACTCAGGAGACCATATTCATCCAACCTTTTAATGGCGGCCAGGGGTGTTTTTTCTTCGAGAATCTGACGCAGTTCGGCAAACACTCTCTTGCCGCTGAGGCGCTTGAAAAAATTCATTTTTACGGCATTTTCAATAAGTCTTGAAGTTAATTTCCCGATGGAAAAACCGAAACGCTGTTCGAATCTTATTGCGCGAAATACCCGGGTCGGATCCTCAACAAAACTCAAATTGTGCAACACTCTGATGGATTTTCCCTTAATGTCCTTTTGAGCTGAAAAAAAATCAATCAATAGACCAAATTTATTAGGTTTGAGCTGAATTGCCAGGGTATTTATAGTGAAGTCCCGTCTAAAGAGGTCGAGTTTTATGGAGCTCATCTCCACAATGGGAAGGGCCGCAGGAAATTTGTAGTATTCCATTCTGGCCGAAGCTACGTCAATTTTAAAACCGTCCGTGAAGGTAATTACCGCGGTGCCGAACTTTTCGTAGGAGTGAATACGAGCATTCATAAATTTTGCATATTTTTTTGCAAATGCGATGCCGTTGCCTTCGATGACAATGTCTAAATCTTCGTTGGTTCGGTACAGAAACAGATCCCGTACAAATCCGCCCACAACGTAAGCATTGAAACCTAATTGGTAAGCTTTTTCGCCGATTACTTGAAGCATGTCGAGAATACGAGGTGAAAGGCGCTCTTTCATGAACTTAAGGATGTTCCTGGTTCTGACTTGGACGGGTTCCTTGAGTGGGTCCGGTGACCTTGAGGAAGCCAGTTGGGATTGTCCCACCAGAATATTAAGCAAATCGGTGCGCGTAATAACACCGGTGATGATACCATTGTTGATGACAGGTAGGATTCGCTGCTTATTCTCGATGATTTTTTCCTGAATTTCCAAAAGCTCGGCATCGGGCGTTACCGAAACAAGTTCGGTTGTCATGTACTCTTTGACTTTGATGTGATCCAGCCCATGGTGTAGAGCCTTTTCAATAATTTGGCGGGTTATAAACCCAAGCAGGTTCTCTGTGCTGTTGCGCTTTTGGGTAACCGGGAGGGCGTTGATGTTGTACCGTGTGAGAAGATTGCCGGCTTCTTTGCAGGAGACGTCGTCACCGATCCTAATGACCGGAGATGACATTAGGTCTTTTGCCCGGTTCCTGGACTTGATTTTGCTATAGAGGATTTCCGTGAGCTTTTGTTCAATCTGAACAAGTGTCTTACCTTTGATGCTTGCGGAGGCTGCAAAGGTATGCCCTCCTCCACCAAAGGGGGTGACAATCGCTCCCACATCGACTTCGGGTATTTTACTTCGGGCCACAATATACATTTTATCTGCCATTTGCGCAATAGCAAAAATGGCATTGAGATTTTCCATCTTAACCATTTTTTGGACCAGGAAAGCGAAATCCGATACATAATTCTCGCTGGATACGGTTGTAATTACAATTTCGATGCCGTTTATATTGTAGCGGGTTGCCGCCAGGATCATGTCGTTTAAAAGACCTACCTGTTCGGGACTTATCTCTCTTGAAATCAGATTTGAAATCATGTTTAAATTTGCTCCTTTTGAAAGGAGAAAGGCGGCGGCTTTAAAATCTTTTTCAGTGGTGGACTGAAATGTAAAGGATCCGGTATCTTCATATATTCCAAGGCACATAATGGTGGCTTCATCCGGAGAAATATCGAGCCCCTTATCCTTTATGATTTCCGTAAGGATTGTCACAGCGGCACCGGTTAAGCAATGAACCTCGTAATCACCTTTGATATCGTTACTCATGGGAGGGTGATGATCGTAAATGTGTATATCTAAGTCAGGCCGGTCGAGAATGGCTGCAAATTTTCCGATACGGCTTGGCTGTTTGGTATCCACCAGAACCAGTCTTTTGAGATTTGACAGGTCGACATTTTTAATGTCGGCCATGTTAAAGAGATATGCCATAGACTTTATAAAGAAATTTCTTAAGTTTTTTTCCTGGGAACCAGGAAAAACTACAAGTGCATCAGGATAGAGCTTTTGGGCTGCGAGCATGGATGCCAAAGCGTCAAAGTCGGCATTGATGTGGGTAGTAATGACAGTAAGGTCTTTTTTGTTATGTTTGGGGGCTTTTTTCACGATACCATATTATTTGGAGACTTTTTTTATATGAATAGATGGAGCGAGCCGACATCTTAACAAGGTACTTCTCAAGTTTATTAAGGATGGATATTAAAATAAAGATTTACATATATCGGCGAGTTTATCAAGCTGTATCATAATGATTTTATATAAATTCAGGGAATATGTTGTTGTTTGATATATTTTATGATATTTTATTATAAATATGTAGGCTAAATGAGAATTATTTTGACAGACACTTAAAACTTAACATCTAAAACTAAAAACGATCGTAAAAAATCGTTTTTTTTTGGCTTTTTATTAGAGCATCAACTCTTCTCTTCGCCGAAAAAAGTTTTGCTTAAAGTTTTGTGAATCCTATTAATCGATTTGGGTAGAAACTACATATTGTCTCCGTTAAAAAGGGGAATGATAATGCCAGTCTATTTATGGAGTGGAAAAAACAGACAGAATAAAAAACAAAAAGGTGAGATGGAAGCTCCTACCGAAGAAGCTGTACGCTCCGAGCTGATCAGGCGAAAGATAACTTCTTTCAAGATTAAGCAGAAGCCCAAGGACCTTTTTGAAAATATCTCTTTCATGCAGCCCAAGATAAAACATAAAGATGTAATAATCTTTTGTCGGCAATTTTCTACCATGATCGATGCAGGGCTCCCAATAATCAAGTGCTTCGATATTCTGTATGCTCAGCATGAAAACAAAACATTTAAAAATATGTTGAAAGAGATTAAGCAGGATGTCGAAAGCGGGCAAACCTTTGCGGAAGCATTAAAAAAGTACCCAAAACAGTTTGACGATTTTTTTATAAACATGATTTCAGCCGGTGAAGCCGGAGGTATCCTTGATATGATTTTAAAACGTCTTTCTGCTTATATGGAGAAGGCTGAAAAGCTCAAAGCCCAGATAAAAGGGGCTATGACTTATCCGATTATAACTCTTATTATTGCTATAATCGTTGTTGGAATCATCATGGTTTTTGTTATTCCTGTATTTAAGGAGATGTTTGAGGGGATGGGTAGCGCCCTTCCGGTTCCCACACAAATTGTTGTAAATATGAGCGGATTTGTTAAATCAAACATTTTTTATATTATTATCAGCATAGCTTTGACAATATTTGCAATCAGGAAATTTTATGAAACCGAAAAAGGGAAGACTTTGATGGATGATCTTTTTCTCAAACTGCCGTTATTCGGGGCTTTAATTCGCAAAGCCGCGGTGTCCAAATTTGCACGCACCATGGGAACAATGCTTTCCAGCGGTGTGGCGATTTTAGATGGTCTTGATATTGTTGCCAAAACATCAGGGAACAAAACCATTGAAAAAGCTGTGTACGAAACCCGGTCCGCAATTGCCGAAGGCCGTACAATGTCCGATCCTCTTTCCGAAAGTGGAGTTTTTCCGTCCATGGTATGTCAGATGATTGCTGTTGGCGAATCTACTGGTGCACTTGATATCATGTTAACTAAGATCGCTGATTTTTATGATGAAGAGGTCGACCAGGCGGTGGAAAACATAACTTCGTTGATAGAACCTTTTATGCTGTTGTTTCTAGGTGTGGTTATCGGCGGTCTGGTTTTATCCATGTATCTGCCTATATTCAAGATGGCGGCTGCCTTTGGTTAACCCGTGAATTTTTGGGTTTCGATTAGTCCCAATTGGAATGATAAAATATTAGTATTCCATCATTCCATTATTTTTACCCCGTGAAACCTCTTTTTATTTCAATGGGCTATGTCCGGGTTAAAAACATAAGTCTGAAAAAGACCTTTATTTTCAATAAATTATAGAATTTCCGAGAGGTTCCCTTTAGCGGGATAGAATTTACAAGACCTATATTATGTCTGGTTACTCAAACAAACCCAAAGATGATTTATATCATAAGCTTAAATGGGTTATGTTTTTACGGGTTGTTTTTGCTTCATTGTTGCTAGGATCGACTATTATTCTAAACTTCAGTGAAAAACCTTTCCCTTTAGTAGGGTCCCTCCAAATTTTTTATGGACTTATCGTTACAATTTTCCTACTTTCCTTTTCCTACGCTTTAATTTTTAAACATATAAAGCGAAAACTTATCTTTGCTTATATACAGATCGGTATCGACACCTTATCGGTAACAATAATAATTTTTGTTACTGGAAGTTTTGTAAGCATTTTTTCGTTTCTTTATCTGGTAGTTATTATCTATTCAAGTATGCTTCTTTTCAGGAAGGGAAGCATGGTCATGGCTGTGCTTTGCAGTATCCAGTACGGCATCCTGATTGACCTTGAATACTACGGTATTATCAATCCCTTTGGCGTGGATGGGGGTAATGTTATCGTGGATTATGCCTGGAGCCAAGTGTTTTTCAAGATAGTGATTACCATGGCGGCCTGTTTTGCCGTTGCTTTCCT
>CAZKDT010000078.1:0-9715 GCA_964551515.1 uncultured Desulfobacteraceae bacterium
CGAATCAAAATTATATGAGTTGTCTCGGAAAACATTTTGCTTGACTGCTGGACCACAACTAATGAGAAAAATAAATAACGTATTGAATAAGATAAAATTAGTCCAAATATTTATTTTATTCTTCAATTTCTATTCTCCTTCAAAATAAAGGGCATATTTCTTTTAACAAAACTATAATTTGTTTTGAGCCCTAACGCTGTTCATTAGCCTACGAACGAAGAGCGACTCGGCTTTCCACGTTCAATTAGGTATGTCATCGACGGGATAATACTCGAAGCGTTCAGGAACTCCGAGAATGGCCACAATTTCCTCGGCTGTAGTTCCTCTCATCAACATCCCCCAGATTGTGTCTATCTTGTCAACATCATACATGTAGGGCCTGCCGAAGGTTAAGAGGGCAATCCCTTGCTGCCTCAAGATAGGCAACATAACCTCGATCATTTCATCTCTCGGGCATCCGCCTGCATAAAAGACCATTAACTTGTATTGAGCACCTTGCATTAATGCTGGAATTGTTTCAAGCCAATTATCTTGGACGGCCTGGTGATGCTGGTTGATATGTAAATCATAGGGAGTGATTTTTCTATGCGGTTCTACAAGTCCATGCTGGGTAGTAAGAATCAAAAAATCACAGTACAACCTCTCCGCTGCATTTCTAAATGCCCCCACCCATTTGGCTTTTGGGAAGAAAAATTGAGCTTGGTCAGATTGGCTTCTTTGGCAGCGTGGTCCAGCATCTGCAGAACATAGCACAATTTCATGTGTGTGATAAGGTCCAATCGGCATAATGCCTCCAATCATTGTTTAGAAATAATTCAAATGTTTTTGTGATACATCTTTCTTGATCAACATCACTCATTTCATCTTTTATTTTCTAATATTATCTAATAAATCTGATGAGAAGAAAAGAGGGATTAAATCTAAAAAAAGCAGTGAGTTAAAAGCAATCAAAAAATTTTATGAAATCAACGCTTTACAAACCCAAAAAGTGAGAGCTTTTATGGAAGAATGGAGTCTTTCGATAGCAAGTAAAAATATATTTTCTTCAAGATATCTTGCCAATACCATGAATTCATTGAAACTAATAGATATTAAACTCGGACCGTAAATATCAGGCTCAGATCGTTTTTAAGATATCCGTTTGTTACCTCAGAGCTGGCAACGGTTGGGATTGAGAATGCCTATTAAAAATCGGATTTACCAAAACCTTTGTGACCGGTATATCCACCATCACTAAAACATTTACAAGTACAGATATCGTGTTTGGAGGTTGTCAAGTCGAGTCAATCTTATTTTTTAACCCTTGTCAAATCATCTTCCAACGACACAGAACTTAGGGGCTTCGCCCCAATTGGAATAATGGAGTAATGGAATGATGAGTTTGAAGGAGTTTTTTACAATTAAAATGGTTTATTTCAACCTTTATCCCCAATATTCCAGCATTCCATTCTGATGGCATAAACAGGTTGCCATTAATAAACCCGTATTTTTAAGAAGTTGCAGGAATTGCGATACGTTAAATTGTTGGGCGCGAAACCGGACTTCTTTGGTTGTTCTTTTCGTGTTTTCGTGATTGATTGGTTTTATAACTGGCAACGGGCACACGGACCAACCGGTGTAACCTTTTGTCAGGATTAGTTAAAAGCGGTTTTGTATATTTCTTCCTGTTCGTCTAGAATTTTCCGCAAAATTTCTATAGTTGTCATGGGGTTCATGATGACAGCCCGTAACACCACCTTATCTTGTTCCATATGATTTTTCATTTTTAAAGTAGTTCTGGAGACGAAACTGTTTCCGGCCTCTCTTTGAAGTCTTTGAACCGTCCGGTTGATTGCATTCAATTTTTCATTCATGCGAATTTCTTGTTCCACATCAGCGCCCGAAATTTGCTTTTGCAAGTCAGCAGGAAATAATCTATAGGTTAAGATGTTGAGTTCAGGTGGAGTAACCAGCTGAAAATCAGGTCTTTTTCTAATTTCATCGGCAAACTCACGGGCGGTTTCTATGCCATGATCAATGAGAAGGGCATACCCTCCGCTTCCCATTATTTTAAGGGCACTGTCGAGTATCAGGGAGTTTGCTTCTCTGGACCCTGATGGGGACTTTATGCCGAGATCTACGGAACCGGGCCGGTTTACATAATGGGTATGATATATGATTCCATCCATCATCTTAGGATCTTTAAAATAAACCATGCCGCAGCTCATAGGCATATAAAACTGCTTATGCCCGTCTATGGTCACGGAATTGGAAAGTTCTATTCCTTTAAGAAGATGACTGTATTTTTCCGACATCAAACTCGGACCTCCCCAGGCCGCATCAACATGAAAATGAATTGAATTTTCCGCACAAATTTCACCCAGTGTTGAAAGCGGGTCCACCGAACCGGTTTCCGTGGTCCCTGCAATACCGATCACGGCAAGAATTGCTGTTTTTCCCCTGCTGTTTTTTATCTCTTTAATGGTTCTATTCAGACTGCCGATATGAATCCGGCTTTTTTCATCCACATCCACGGCCACAATGTTGTGGTTGCCGATCCCTAAAATTCCGCCGGCCTTGTTCAGAGAATAATGACCGCGTCTGGAAACAAGGACCACACTCCTTTGGATTCCGTATGCTCTGTATGCAGCTTGCAAGCCCTCTTTCTCCACACCGTCAAAGCCGTTTTTAGGTGCAAAAAAAACGTTTCTGGCAACCCAGAGCGCCGTCAGGTTGGATAATGTGCCATTTTCTGTAAAACAGCCGAGAGTCGTATTTGGGCTCTGAATATGTTCATTATAAAAAGCATCGTTTTTTCGGTAAATCAATCGGTGAATTTTGGCAAGCACCTGTTTTTCCACAACCGAAACCACCTTGGAAGTTTCGATTTTAACCACATTTTGGTTCAGGGCAGCGACGATGGTTTTAAGATGAACCATGAAAAAGGGAATGGCAGAGGTCATGTGGCCCACAAAATACGGGGAGGCCACATTAACGGCATGGGGAGCGATATCTTCAATCAGGTCGGTGATAACGTCCGTCAGTTTTTTTTCAGGATTTTTACTGATAACCGTGTCTGTAAATCTACCGGCAAGATCCTTTAAGCTGACCTCTTCGGTGAAACCTACATGTTTTTTTAAAAAGTCGTGGAGTCCGAAAAGAATTTGCTCCATGTATTTGATCAATGTAGACTTGGCAGCATCATCTTCCGGCTTTATGAATGTTCGTGTCAGAGCTGGCCAGTCGGCCACAAGAGCTTTCTTTGGGGTGATGGTGTTTTGTTTTTTCATTGTGTTTTAGTAACATGGCATTTTACTTATGCCAAGAAAATCTTTTAAACTTTTTTAACCCGGAAAATTTATTAAAAAGGGGTACTAACCCGGACAAGCCGGAACAAAAAAGGATTGAAAATTGAATATTGACAATTGACTATTTAAGGAAGTCGCTTCGCTCTATCATTTTGATATTGAAAATTATAAAAATAAGAAGAATTCCTTAAATATTCAATCTTCAATCGAAAATATTCAATTATTCACAATAAAGAAATTTTACTGATTAATTATTCCCACAAAAAGCACAAAATTTACAACTAAGGAGCTAAGTTCTTGAGAAGTTACGGTTTGATGGTCCAACTGGCTGGCATGACAGCATATTTTTCAAACAAAACGGAAAAAACTAAACACGAACTCCTTAATGAAGTTGACTTTTTGAGAACTCATTAAAAATGAATTATGAAATTTTTCCCAAAAATCGACTCATTTCCTTGACAACAGCTTACTTATTTGGCATATAGTTCTTTTAAATTTACTCACTTAAATCCTATAAGATTTATCCGGATCTTATGTATTGAAAAAAATGATTCCACGAATGTAAACTTTAAACTTTTCTAAATTACAATAAACAAAAGCAGAAGGGAGGACGCATGATTGTAGCTGAGAGAAAGCCCTTTGAAGAAATCAAGACCATGTTAAAGGATTACAAAAAGGTTCTTACCGTGGGCTGTGGTACGTGTGTTGCTGTCTGCCTTGCCGGTGGCGAAAAGGAGGTGGGGATCCTCAATGCCGAGCTGAAAATGGCACGAAAAATTGATGGGAATCCTATTGAGCTGGGGGCCACCACGTTGGAGCGACAATGTGACATGGAATTTTTGGATGAACTTGAAAACGTGGTTGATGAGTATGAGGCGTTGCTGTCTATGGCCTGTGGCGCGGGGGTCCAGTTTTTGGCGGAAAGATATCCCAACAAACCGGTATTTCCTGCTGTAAATACGACCTTTATCGGGGCAAACAGGGATGTGGGCTGGTACGAGGAAAAGTGCCGGTCGTGAGGCAACTGTGTATTGGGTTGGACAGGTGGCATATGCCCGGTAACCATGTGTGCCAAGGGGCTATATAACGGGCCATGTGGTGGAACCGACAACGGCAAATGCGAAATTAGCCAGGATCAGCCCTGCGCCTGGTTTCTGATACACGAGCGTCTGGCCGCGCAGGGCCGTTTGGATTTAATCATGGAGTTTCAGCCCATAACCGCGTGGCAAAACCAGAAACCGCGGACATTGGTGCAGCCGGGTTACGAGGAAAAGAAAAAAGCCGGGTAATATCCGAGTAGTTGAAATGTTACATGGTGAGACGATGAGTATGTTGTTAATATTTACGATTCAACTCATAAACGAAGAATGAATTCTGAAATAAGTAGAGGGGAAGCCAATGAAATCAGGAAGTAACTTGGAAAAAGTTTTAGAGGCCGGCCATTTTGCATTTACAGGTGAGTTGGGTCCTCCCCGGGGCACCGGTGCAAAAGAGGTTACGGAAAAAGCCCAATACCTGAAGGGGAATGTTGATGCGGTCAATATTACAGACAACCAGACCGCTGTTGTCCGTATGTCGAGCTGGGCGGCCTGTTTGTTATTAATTCAGGAAGGGTTAGAGCCGAATTTTCAGATGGTCTGCAGGGATCGAAACCGTCTGGCCATGCAAGCCGACATTTTGGGAGGCTATACCCATGGTATAAGAAACATGCTGTGTCTTTCCGGCGACCATTGTATGTTTGGCGACCACCCGGATGCCATGGGAGTTTTTGACATCGATTCCATGCAGCTGATTAACATGGTTAAGACCATGCGTGATGAAGGCAAGTTTCAGTCAGGCGCGGACATAGAGGACCCGCCTAAAATCTTTATCGGTGCGGCCGCCAACCCGTTTGCCGAACCCTATGAATGGCGCGTTCACCGCTTGGGTAAAAAAATTAATGCCGGAGTCGATTTTATCCAGACCCAGTGTATTTATAACATGGACAGGTTTCGTAAATGGGTACAACAAGCCAATGACATGGGTTTGACGGAAAAGGTCTATATTTTAGCCGGCGTGACGCCTATGAAGAATGTGGGTATGGCCAGGTATATGCAAAAGAAAGTGCCTGGAATAGAGGTTCCGGAAGAGATTATCGATCGTCTGAAAGGGGTTGAAAAGAAAAAAGTGGCTGATGAGGGCATTAAAATCGCCTGCGAACAGATCGAGGAATTCAAGGAAATGAAAGGGGTCCATGGTGTGCATCTGATGGCCATTGAATGGGAACACAAAGTCCCGGAAATCGCCGAACTGGCGAAAGTGCTGCCAAGACCTAAGGTCTAAACCATTGAAATTTTCGATTGGAAGGAATAGGTAATAATCAATAATCAAAGGAGTTTCCAATTGAGCACAAAAAACAAAAAAGTTATGGTCGTAGGAGGAGGGATCGCCGGCCTCACAGCCGCGTGGGAGCTTTCACGATTTAATATCAATGTGGAACTAATTGAAAAAACACCATTTCTAGGCGGATATGCAATCCAGTACTGCTGTAAGGCTACGGATGAATGCCGGCAGTGTGGGGCGTGCACGGTGGAAGCAATGCTTAAAAAAGTGGTTAATGAACCTAAAATCAAGGTTCATCTTGCAACAGACGTGGAAAAAATTACGAATAGCGGAAGGTTTTCGGTTGATTTAAAAAAGAGTTCTTATCAACCGGATTCCGCGACGGGAGGGGTTATTAGAGGATATTCAAAAAATAATTCTCCCCTTCATGTGATTGTTGATAAGGAAAAATGTGAAGAGAATCCGGACGCTGTTCCTGAAGATGCCGTTGAACTTGGCACCATGGGTTTTTCCGGTAAGCTCGATGTTGATGCGGTTATTCTCGCGAGCGGCTTTCAGCCCTTTGATGCTGAGCAAAAGGGAACTTATGGCTATAAAAAATTTCCAAATGTTGTCACCGGTATGGACTTGGAACGTATTATCAGAGAAAATGCCACTGTTGTAAGACCGTCTGACGGCAAGACTGCCCAAAAGATCGCCTTTATTCAATGTGTGGGAAGCAGAGATGAACGTCTCGGAAATCTGTGGTGCTCACAGGTTTGTTGTCCGTATGCTTTGAGGATGGCCGAAAGAATCAAACATAAAAATCCGGATGCGGAAATAAGCGTGTTTTATATGGATATCCAGAATGTTGGCAAAGACTATGCCGAATTTTATGAAAAATGCAAGACGGATTTTCGTTTTGTCAGAAATATCCCGGTGGATGTCTTTCCCGTGGAAAATGACTCGCTTTCGATGCGCTACATGAACGAAGAGGATGGCCTTTGTATTTATGAGGAGTTTGATCTGCTTGTCTTGTCTGTTGGAATAATGCCCGGTCCCGACAATAGCGACCTGTCAGGCATTTTTGGTGTTGACCTCAATGAAGATGGGTTTTTTGCCGGCATTGACAAGTTAAATAGTACGTCAACCTTAAAGGGCGGCATTTTTCTTGCTGGAACAGTTGCAGGCCCCAAGGACATAGCGGCCTCTATGGCCCATGCAGGCCAGGCAGCCAGTGAGGTTATAAAACATTTGGGGGTGAGCTAATGACAGATATGAAACATACAGATATGGAAGAAATAAATATCGCCACCGATGTGCTGGTTTTAGGTGGAGGATTAACGGGTATAAAGGCTGCTTCTGAAATTGCCGGTTCAGGCTATAAGGTTATCCTGGTTGAGAAAGACGCTGAATTGGGGATTCAGAAAGGACCGGAATCTTTGATCGGTTTAAAAGAAGAGGTTAAGGCACTGCAAGATATCGAGGATAAGATAAAGACGGATAGTAATGTTGAAATTTTAACTCAAGCCAGTCTTGTCAGTGCGGCAGGGGTTACGGGAGATTTTACCGCAAAACTATCAAAAGGGGAAGAAGTCATTGAACAAAAAGTTGGGGCCATTGTGGTTGCCACCGATTTTACTACCGGGGTTTTGAACGAAAATTATGGACTTTCCCTGACAGATAATGTGTTGACTCAAAGCCAAATGGACGAATTATTGGCCTCTGAGTCAGATAAAAAGAAATTTGCAAACAAAACCATAGCTTTCCTTGTCAGCCTTGGACAGGAGGGGAATTCCCTGGTTTTGGAAAGGGTTCTAAGAAATGTTCTTGCCCTCCAGGAAATAGACGGGTGTGAAGCTTATATTTATGCCGGTGATTTAAAGGTGGCATCCAACGGGCTTGAGCGTATGTATAAGGAAAGCCGGGAAAAAGGAGCCGTTTATTTCAAGTTAACCGAAAAACCTGAAATCGTCGACAATGGCAAGACCATTTCTTTTTTTGATTCGGTTGCAAGACGCGACGTAGAAATTTCACCGGATTTTATTGTGATTGAAGAGGAAATGTGTGCCAATCATTTGAATGAAGAACTTGCCGAAATTCTGAGAATTAACGTGGGCCCCTCGGGATTCCTGCAAAGTGACAATGTTCATTTTTTTCCGGTTCGATCCAATAGAGAGGGAATTTTTGTGGCCGGTTCAACTCGGGAAATTTCAGGCTTGCCGTCCGCATGGACCGATGTTGAAAATATAGCCATTGAGGTTAAGGATCTTCTTGGCGACGGCAAGAAAATCGTTGCTAAAAACAAAGCGGTTGTCGATGAGGATAAGTGTGTTATATGCCTGACATGCTATCGGTGTTGTCCCCACGGGGCGATTTACTGGGGCGATAAGAAGGCTATTATATCGCCTGTGGCCTGTCAGGGATGCGGTATATGCGCCAGCGAGTGTCCCATGGATGCCATCCAGGTCGGCGGATTTAATGATGAGGAAATCACCGAAGAGGTCAAAAGCGGTTTGGTATCCGGTAACGGAAGCCCCCGTCTCCTTGCATTTTGTTGTCAGAATTCCGCCTTTGAGGCCGGAGAGATGGCGGACATGTTTAAGATGCCGCTTCCCGAAGGCCTTCGAATGATAAAGGTTCCCTGTGCGGGAAAGATTGATCTGGATTATATATTAAATGCCTTTGTTTCAGGGGCGGATGGTATTATGGTCATGGCCTGTCATCCGGGAAATTGTAAGTCTGAAAACGGAAACACATTTGCACAATGGCGGGTGAATGATGCATACCGGATGATGGAAGAGGTAGGGCTTGAAAAGGACAGGCTTTGCTTTGTGGGCACGGCTTCAAATATGGGAAGCGGCTTTTCTTCCATTGTTGTCGATATGGAAAAAAGAATAAATGAATTAGGTTTGAGTCCGTTAAAATAAATAGGATATGGAGGATTATCCGATATGGCTGAAGAAGCAATAAAACTTGGAGGCAAAAGGAAAAGTATTTTTCTGGACAAGGTAAAGGAGATTCTCCCGGATGGAGGGAATCTTAACCTTTGTCTGACATGTGGTGCCTGTTCTTCAGGGTGCCCTGCCACGGGTCTGGAAGATATGGATCCCAGAAAATTTTTACGCATGGCCGCCCTGGGCATGGACGAAGAGATTACGAAAAGTCCCTGGGTCTGGATGTGTACCGGGTGTCAGCGGTGCATTTATGTCTGCCCCATGAAAATAGATATTCCCCAACTGGTTTATGAAGCCCGGGCAACCTGGCCCAGGGAAGAGCGACCCAAAGGGATCCTCGGATCATGCGATATGGCATTGAGAAATGACAGTTGCAGCGCCATGGGCACGTCTCCGGATGACTTTAAGTTCGTTGTTGAAGACGTGCTTGAAGAGTATCAGGAAGCACAGCCTGAATTTAAAGATATGCAGGCGCCAATCGATAAACAGGGGGCTGAGTTCTTTTTGAACCAGAATTCCCGGGAACCGGTGACCGAACCGGACGAAATGGTTCCGCTCTGGAAGATTCTCCACTTGGTAGGGGCAGACTGGACCTACGGAAGCAAAGGTTGGGGCGGAGAAAATTACTGCATGTTCCTGGCTGACGACAAGGCATGGAAACACGTAACGCAGACAGCGGCCAAACAGGCCGACGACCTGGGGTGTAAGGTTTTTCTCAATACCGAGTGAGGGCACGTAACCTTCTCAGTCCTGGCAGGACTGAAAAAATTCAATATCGAGCATAATTTTGTAGTTAAAAACATTTACGAATATTATGCAAAATGGATCCGTGAAGGAAAACTCAAGGTCAATTCAGACTGGAATAAAGATTTGAAAATCAAGTTTACGGTTCAGGATCCGTGTCAGATTGTTCGCAAAGGTTTTGGCGATCCAATTGCAAAAGATTTGCGGTTTATCGTTAAATCGGTAGTGGGTGAAGAAAATTTTATTGATATGACTCCGAACATGTCAAACAACTATTGCTGTGGCGGGGGCGGCGGTTTTCTCCAATCCGGATATGTGGATGCGCGTCGGGCTTACGGAAAGCTCAAAGCAGACCAGATTCTGGCTACCAAAGCCGATTACTGTATTGCGCCATGCCATAACTGCCATGCGCAGATTCATGATTTG
>CAZKDT010000079.1:0-9668 GCA_964551515.1 uncultured Desulfobacteraceae bacterium
TTGTACGTTGAATGATTACGAAATGTAGCACAACGCAGAAGTTGGACTTTTTATGAGACCGTCATGGTTAAAAAGTAAAAATGATATATCAAGGAGTACATAACGTATGGATTCTGCATTAATACCCAAGGGAGTTAAACGCTGCCCGTTTCCGCAATTTATTTTGTTTATTGCCATAGTGGGCGCTGTTCTGTTATGGGGCGTTTACGCCATGCTGCTTTGCTGGTTCAAGGGCCTTAACCAGACCAATATGAATGATTTCTACGGGTTTGCATTGTGGATTTGGGCCGATCTTGCGGTGATAGCAGTGGGCGGCGGCGCCTTTTTTACCGGTTTGCTCAGATATATCTTTGGCAAGGATGATCTGAAAAATATCATTAATTATGCGGTTCTGATAGGTTTCATATGCTACAGTTCGGCGTTGCTGATCTTGGCCATAGACATCGGACAACCGTTGCGGGGATGGTTTATTTTCTGGCATGCCAATGTTCATTCCATGCTTACCGAAGTGGCATTTTGCCTTTCCTGCTACTTCGGGGTTCTGACCATCGAATATATTCCGCTTATTCTTGAAAACCGCCAGATTGACAAGGTGCCATTTTTTCATCATCTCGGTCATAATATGCACGAAATAATGGCGGTATTTGCAGCAACCGGGGCATTTCTTTCCTTTTTCCATCAGGGATCTCTGGGCGGTGTTGCCGGTGTTTTGTACGGGCGTCCGTTTGCCTATCGTGAAGGACTTTTTATCTGGCCATGGACCTTTTTTCTCTTTACCTGGTCGGCGGCAGCATGTGGGCCGTGTTTTACCATTCTAATTACCAAAATGACCGAAACCGTTACCCGAAAAAAGCTGGTTAAGGATAGCGCTATAGAACTTTTAGCCAAAATTTCAGGGTGGATGATTCTGACTTACATTATTGCCAAGACCGTGGATACCTGGTACTGGGCTACGGTAACCGCGCCCTCCCAGGGGTTTAGCCTTGAGTTTTTCTATTCTAATAACTCCTTTTACGGGATCTGGATTTTAATTTTGGAAATCGCGATTTGCGGCTTTATTCCGGCATTTATTTTAATTACCAAAAAAGGGCGTAAAAATTCTACGGCCCTCTGGATTGCTGTTATCCTGGCAGTTACCGGGGTTTGCATCAATCGCTGGGTTATGGTATTGCAGATTATGGCCATACCGGTTCTTACATTTGAAAACTGGGTTCTGTATTTCCCGAGCTGGCAGGAAATTGCAACAACCATTCTTCCCGTGGCATACGGTATTATTCTCATCGCAATTTCATACCGTTATCTACCGGTATTTCCCAATGAACCAGAACTGAATCCCATAAAAACGTTGCCGGCTGAGGAAGAGGAAGTAGTTGAACCACCAGTTGATTTAGAAAAGGAATTAAAGCCGGTTGAGGCCTAAAAAGGTTAGGAGGAATAGTTATGTTTCCATTTAGTTTTGAATGGATTTGGGATATGGGCCATGTGGTTTTCATGGGTGGCCTCTGGTACGCACTCACCATTTTGGGCATTGGAATGACCTACTGTATTATCAAAGCCGCCATCGATGCATGCAGGGGGAATGACAAGTATCACCATTAAGATGCCAAAATTTTTCAAGGTTAAAAGCGCTTACCTCATCATGAAACCGGGGAAGCGCTTTTTTGTTTGTATGGGATTTATATGGATAAAATCGTAATTCAAGGGGGACGTGCTTTAAAAGGAGGAGTTCGGATAAGTGGTGCGAAAAATGCCGCTCTTCCAATACTTATTTCTTCATTACTTACGAATGGATGGAATACCTATTCCAACGTCCCGAACCTCAAAGACATACAAAGCACAAAACTGTTGCTTTCGAATCTTGGAGCCGGAATAGAATCAGATGGAGATATTGTTAAAATAAACGGCGGTGGTATGTGCAATCACGAGGCGTCCTATGATCTGGTCAGGAAAATGAGGGCCTCTATTCTGGTTCTCGGCCCGCTTTTAGCAAGGCTTAAAAAGGCCAGGGTATCTCTGCCGGGAGGATGTGCCATCGGCGCACGCCCTATCAATCTGCATTTAAAAGGACTTGCCCAACTGGGCGCTGTGATTGAATTAAAACACGGATACGTGGAAGCATCCGCCGACCATCTTAAAGGGAACGAAATTTATCTGGACATACCTACTGTAACCGGTACAGAAAATCTTATGATGGCGGCTGTTCTGGCCGAAGGGGTTACTGTGCTGCGAAATGTGGCCCGTGAGCCGGAAGTGGTTTCACTTGCCAATGTTTTGATAAAAATGGGTGCAAAGATAAAAGGGGCCGGCACATCGGTGATTACTATAGAAGGGGTCTCTACCTTGAAACCGGTATCCGTTTCCATAATACCCGATCGAATAGAAGCTGGCACCTTTATGGTTTCGGCAGCCCTGACTCGAGGAGATGTAACTATTTTAAATTGTGAACCGGACCATCTTGAAGCAGTTATCCACAAGCTGAAGCTTAGCGGCGCCCAAGTAACCATTGAGGATAAAAGTATACGGGTTAAGGGATCTGATGAAATTGCAAGTGTTGATCTAAAAACTCTGCCTTACCCTGGATTTCCTACTGACATGCAGGCTCAGTTTATGGTATTAATGTCTGTTGCAAAAGGGTTTAGTATTATTTCTGAAACCATTTTCGAGAACCGATTTATCCATGTCAGCGAGCTCAAACGAATGGGGGCTGATATTAAGATATCGGGAAATACCGCAATGATCACTGGAGTTCCGGGCCTTTTGGGTGCACCGGTGATGGCTACGGATTTGAGGGCCAGCGCTTCACTGATTCTGGCCGGTCTGGCGGCTGTGGGCACTTCCGAAATTCATCGTGTGTACCACCTGGATCGCGGATATGAATCGATCGAGAAAAAATTTGCAAAACTTGGAGCCGCCATTAAACGGGTAAAAGCATAAATTGGATAACCGTTTGGTTTTATAAAAATGAGGGCCGGTGAGTTTTTTTAATTCAACTGCTCCATGAATAATCAGCAACTGCATCGTACAAACTCATGCATAAGGGCTCGTAACGAAAGAACAGGGGGTAAATAGTTAAAATAAATGGATTAGGTGGATCAAATTTTTTATCTTTTAAGTGCGAATAAGAAAAGGCGCTGTCCTTTCGCAACGATCCCTAATGCATTCAAACAGTGTACGATTTCGTTGCTGATCATTCATTCCGCTTTATTAAAATAGCTCTGTTTAACAAAACAAAAGCGTTACCAAATCTGAAAAGAGAGGCAACCATGCGACCAGTATGTCTAATCATTCGTGATGGGTGGGGGTATAGCGAAAACAAGGAAGGCAACGCCGTTATTGCGGCCAAAACCCCGAATATAGACAGATACAAAGACAACTATCCGTGGACACTTCTGGAATGTGCGGGTGAACCTGTGGGACTCCCGGACGGCTATCAGGGTTCATCCGAAGTGGGTCACCTCAACATGGGGGCCGGACGAATAGTCATCCAGGAACTTAAGCGCATCGATGACGGGTTGCGCACTGGTGAACTTTTTGAAGTAGAGTACTGGAAGAAGCTCATTGCCAATTGGAAGGAGCACAAGAGCCGTCTTCACCTCTTTGGCCTTTTGCAGGATGAAGGGGTGCACGCCCATCAGGAACATCTCTTCAAAATTATGCGCCGGGCGCGGCAAGAATATCCCGGGGGCCCAATTATCATCCATCCTTTTTTAGACGGACGCGATACCCCGCCCCGCAGTTGTATGGGATACCTGGCAAAACTTAAAATTGTGATGGAGGAGGTTGGCGGCTGCACCATTGGTACGGTAATGGGCCGGTACTATAGCATGGACCGTTCCAGGAACTGGAAACTTACCGACAGGGCCTATCATTGTATTGTTGACGGCGAAGGTCGCAAATCCACCGACGCAGAAACAGCGGTCAAAGAGTCATATTACGAGGACAAAACTCCGGACGATGTTGAAATGTTTGACGAATATATTCCTTGCTATGTGATCGGTGATTATGACGGTGTCAGGGACGGCGATTCTATTTTGCACACGAATTACCGCCAGGATCGTGCCATCCAGCTTTCTATGGCATTTGTGGATCCAAATTATCCGGGCAAACTCAAGACAAAACGGGCGGTAACTTACGTGGGGTTGACCCGTTATTGGGACGAGTTTACAGATTATATGATAGGGGCCATGGACAAAGGCGGGGGTATGGAGAACCTGCTTGGCGAGGTCATCTCCAATGCCGGCATGCGTCAACTGCGCATTGCCGAGACGCAAAAGTTCCGCCACGTCACCAGCTTTTTTAACGGTAAAGCAACAACGCCATACCGAAACGAAGACCAGGTTGAAGTTCCGAGCCGCTTTGACCCGGCAACCTTTGCCAGTCACCCGGAGATGGAGGCATACCATGTGACAGAAGAACTTTTAAGCCGCCTCCGGAACAATCCTTACGGGTTCATTGTGGTAAACTACGCTAACGGTGACATGGTTGGCCATACCGGGGATATGAATGCCGCGATTAAAGCCATCGAAATCGTGGACGAGTGCGTGGGTAAGATTGTCGATGATCTCCTTGAGATTGATGCGCATATCCTTATTACCGCCGACCACGGGAACTCCGAGGAAATGATCGATCATCAGACGTCAATGATCAAGACCAGCCATACCCTCAATCCTGTCGAGGTAATCTATGTGGCCGACGATTCACCGGGGAAGCAGCTTATTGATCGTGGTAAGCTTTCGGATATCGCCCCGACAGTTCTGTATTTGCTTGGACTGGATATACCCGTGGAAATGACCGCCCAAAACCTGATCATAGGTGATAATGACGACCGGTGAAATCGCCCAAGCTAAAATGTTTCATGACAGACAATATTTACTTCCGACCTGTTGTTCCTTTGCTGTTATCGATGATATTGGGCATCGCTGCAGGCTCTCGGTTTCCGGGGCATGCTGCCTTTGCTTATCTTACAACTTGCGTATTTATATTCTGGATTCTTAATTCCATATACAGAAACAGAACTGTTGTTTTTCTTCCCCTAATTCTTTCTTTTACCCTGGGATACCTCTCCATACAATCATGGGTTGTGCCAAATTTTCCTCCAAACCATGTAATACATCATTTTGATACTCATCCATGGAAAATTACCGGTGTTATTGATACACCGGTTGCAACATATCCAAATCGAAAAAAATTCGTTCTGTGCACAGAGGCTCTTGAGTGGAATAAGAAGTCTTTTCCTGTGACCGGAAAGATTCGTGTAACCGTCTCGGGGCCTTGTTTTAAGCTCTCTATGGGAGACCGGGTTGTTTTTTCCGGCAGGATGAAATCGATCAGAAATTTCAATAACCCCGGAGGATTTGATTATAAGAAATATATGGCTTTTAGGAAAGTTTATGGAACTGCCTATGTTCCGGCACAAAAGCTTACCCTGCTCAAAAGAAATTCAGAAACAGGGATCATCATGATTATAAGGAATGCACGCAGGAAAATTTCTGATCTCATCGACCAAACCGGGCAGGGAACCGAGCAGGGCGTATTAAAAGCATTAATCGTCGGGGACAGAAACTTAATTTCCAAAGAATTAAAAGAAGCATTTAACCGGGCAGGGATCGGGCATCTTCTGGCCATTTCAGGACTTCATATCGGCATTGTGGCGAGCGCTGCATTTTTATTTTTCAAGTATCTCCTTTCTCATATTAAACTTTTACTGAGGCATGCATGGACTAAAAAGGGGGCCGTAATTTTATCTGTCATTCCTGTATTTGTATACGGTATGCTTTCAGGGATGTCTCCTTCCACCCAAAGAGCGGTCATTATGGTTACCGTGTTTTTAATGACATTTTTGTTTGAAAGGGAACATGACCCCATAAATACACTGGCAGTTGCTGCAATACTCATTCTTATTGTTCATCCTCCGTCACTATTTTCAATTTCATTTCAGCTTTCATTTACAGCTGTTCTTGCAATAATATATGGTTTTTCAAGAGTACAATTCCCATGGGTATCTGAATCCGAAGGGATTAAGAAGCCGATAAGTTTCAAAGTTGCAACGAAACTGTTTTACTTTTTCATGGCTTCTTCCTTTGCTATCCTTGGCACCATGCCCCTTGCCATGTTTTACTTTAACCAGATTTCGATAGTAGGACTTCTTGCAAACTTTATTGTTGTTCCCCTGATCGGTTTTGTAGTGGTTCCTCTGGGATTGCTGGCCGTGTTTTTATATCCGCTGACTGTTTCAGTAGCTTTAGGGTGCCTCAAAGCTGGTGCTTTTGTTTTAACACATGTCCTTAATATTATAAACATTTTTGCTGTATTGCCTTTTGCGGCTGTAAAAACCGTAACACCAAACTATGTTGAGATTGGCTGTTTTTATGTCATGTTTTGGGCTGTTTTAAACCTGAAATATATTTCATCAAAAACATCGTCAGAACAAGATAACAATCCGGGACAAGAAGACAACGCGCCGGACAAAAGTTTTATACAAAAACCGGCGGCAATTTTTGTTTTGCTGGTTATTACCGCTTTGGGCGCCGATGCCTGTTTTTGGTTGAATAACCGGTTCTGGCATGATGATTTCAGGGTAACAATGATAGACGTTGGGCATGGCAATGCGGCCCTTATGGAACTTCCGGAAGGATACAACATTCTAATCGATGGCGGGGGGTTTTCTGATACCAGCGTTTTTGATATAGGGGGCAGGATTATTGCCCCGTTTTTATGGCGAAAAAAAATTAAAACTGTTGACACTCTTGTTCTTTCCCATCCTAACAGTGATCACTTAAACGGACTCATATACATTGCCGAACATTTTAATGTAAAAAACGTATGGACAAATAATGAAGCGGCAAATACTTTTGGGTATAAAAAATTCATGGAAATAATTAAAAAAAACAAAATTCATATGCCCGAATACAAAGAAATAGCCGGTATCCACCACATTAACAACGTATGTATTGATATATTTTATCCTCAGGTGGATTTCATTAAGAGAAGAAAAAAGGAAACTTGGCGTAATTTAAACAATAATTCCCTGACCCTGAAAGCATCTTTCGGAGAAGAGTCCTTCCTCTTTCCCGGGGATATCGAGACCCGGGCGGAATATGAATTGGTTGCAATTGCCGGTGACAAACTCAAAAGCACCGTCCTTTTAGCACCGCACCACGGCAGCAAAACATCGAGTAGTGAGACGTTCATAGAAAAAGTCAATCCTGAAGTAATCATTATTTCATCCGGATGGAAAAGCAGATTTGGATTTCCACACCCGTCAGTTTTAAAAAGGTACAAAGAGAAGGGATGCCGAATACTTGGCACCGCCCGCAACGGTGCCGTATCCATATCCACGGACGGGCAAACACTTAAAATCAAACCCACTATAACGGGAATATAACATTGGATTTCTCCGGGGAATCTTAATCTCCCCTTTCCATAAATCCATTGGAACTTACAAATGACAACGGAAGATGGTTCACGCATCTCAAAATATCGGGTCATGCTGCTCCGGCAAAATTTAAAAGGAAAGTGAAAATGGGATGTTAGCTATCACCAGGATCTCCTACGTTCCAATAAATGCCTCTCCACCGGTGGTGAACCCATTTAATGTCAATGTATTATAGTCTCCTATGATCAGTCCGTCCAATGTTTTTATTGGGTTCTAAAAAACCTGGTCCTCCCGCCGGGCCGTAGGCCCTATGGGCCGGAGGCTGGGCCAGGCCAGAGTTCTATGTCTCTGCCCGTATAAATCAACCGGAGTAATGGAGTACTGGAGTGTTGTATTGTTGATTTAAAAAAAGAGCTTTAAACTTTCAGATTTTTTCCAGGGATCTGTTTTCTGAGAGCGATGAAAAAAAAGTTTTTCCATTACTCCACCATTCCAATACTCCAGTAGTCCGTAAATAGTTAAATGCCGGCAAACTAAATCCCTTATGGACCCGGATCTTTACTTCATCTGACACGAACTTGGCAACAAAGTTACCCCGATCATCAGATTTCCACCAATCGATTGCAACACCGTTGAGAAATACAGTCTCTCCAACCACTATACTGTAGGCGATGTCGGTATGAACAGTGAAAACAGTGTTTTCACTCTGAATATTGAGGACATTCGGAGAAATATCAATCTCGATGTCAAAGCCGTAGCACTTAGCAGACGCCTGGAAAAGAACCAGGACAAGGGCCATACAACACAACGCGGACAAACAAACGGTTTTGGTTTTTCTTAACATCTTAACTTTCTGGATTTATATTAGGAGCAAATATATGGTTTAACAACCTGAAATAATGAAGAAAAAGGTTGAAAAGCCCAATCTTTCGATTTATAATGGATTCGACAAAAACTCATAATAATATCAAAAAGAAAGGGCTTAAATGGACCATATCAAGAATGCTTCAAAATCGCAACCGAACATTCAAGTTCCAGACCTCGTCATTAAGCTTGGAAAAATAATCGTGACTCCTTAATTTTCAAGGGATTGCATGAAAATTGGGCACTGGCACTCAGGTTTCAGGTGTCAGTAGTGAAAAAGCGAGAACCAGTTAAATTCGTAAAGCTGACTAATCGGACTTCTTACGAGACCCTCATTGCTCGTTGTCCTAAAAGCTTCAGCGAATAGTGACGCCTCGGCCCCGAAGGTAGTCCTTCAGCTCGCCAATTCCAATTATCCCAAAATGGAATACCGAAGCGGCAAGCAAGATTGTAGCACCCGCTTGGACTGCCTGATAGAAATGTTCCAATTTCCCTGCGCCACCGGAGGCCACCACGTCAGCCGAGACCGCTTCTTTAATCGCTCTGATCACCGGCAGATCATAACCGGTCTGCACACCGTCGCCCGCTTTGCTGGTAGGCAGAATAACCGGAACACCGTATCCGTCAACGCGCTTTGCCCATTCGATCGCGTCTGCCCCAGTAGCTGTCCGTCCCCCATCAATATAGACTTCATAGCCTGAGGGCAACGCCTCGTTCTGATCCACGTCGATGGCCACCGTAACCTTTTCGGCACCCAGCGCTTTTACCATTTCTGCAATCAGTTCAGGCTTCCGAAAGGCGGCGCTGCTGGTCGATACCTTATTTGCGCCCGCGCTTAGCACCAGTTCGGCCGATTTCGTATCAGAAATCCCGCCGCCAACGGTAAATGGCACTGTTGTGACCGCGGCGACGCGTTTGACTACGTCGAGCAAGGTTGCTCTACCTTCCACAGTGGCTGTGATATCCAGAAGCGCCAGTTCGTCTGCGCCAGCGTCACAATACGCTCGTGCACATTCGACCGGATCACCAGCGTCTTGAATGTCCACGAAGTGGATGCCCTTGACGACGCGTCCGTTCTGCATATCTAGGCACGGCATGATTTGAATTGGTTGATTCATTGTGTACCTCCTTTTTCCCTTGTTTTATAGAACTATCCTCTTCTCTAACCCTCGAGCAACAGGCACGGTATTATTGTCTGTACCTCTTCATCCGTCGATAATTTTCAGCACGTAATCCACCTAATTCTGCATACCCCAAAGTACTCTTCAGCATGATTGGGTAGAAGCGCCAGTCACCTGACTCACCCCTCGAACCCCGCAGTAAGATGCAAAGTTTGGCGCAATTAGATTGGCGTTTTCTAATAAAACATAACCATAAGAAATTATTTTTAAACAGTCTGCATTAATACTTCGGGCATTTCAAGAAAAAT
>CAZKDT010000080.1:0-9621 GCA_964551515.1 uncultured Desulfobacteraceae bacterium
TTCCCGGTGTTCAGGACAGACTCAGGCTCGGTCGAAGCAAGGATATTGCCGCATGGACTAAGATTGTTGACGGCAAATTGCTTACCCGGCTTTCTCCTGATTTTCCTATTATTGCAACCATCTGCGGTGGCGGTTCTTCAGGGAAATCGAGTCTGTTCAACTCGATGGTCGGTGAACACCTTTCGCCGGTGGGCGGCAGTGCAGGGCTTAACCGCCGTGTACTTGCTTCCATGCACCGGGAAATCTTCAATCGGCCAAACACTCTTTCCTCTCTATTTGAGCCGTTCGGATGTTTGCCCAATCCCCTGAAAGATACAAAGGATCTCACCGTTTCCGGACATCCTCTCTATGTTCTGAGCGATGCGGTTCCTCAAAATCTGGTGTTGATGGATACACCGGATTTTGATACCGGAGCCAAAGGCACTTACATTAACCGAGATATTACTTTAAACGCTCTGGAATCATGCGATATCCTGATATATGTTTTCACAAATTCCAACTATAACAACCGTGAAAATACCGATTTTATTTCAGAAATGCTTACGGGTATCGGAATGAGAAAATGCTTTTTGGTCTATCGCGTTTATCCCAGCTTTGAAACAGAAGAAGTTCAGGAACACGCCATGACCGTTGCCAGAAACCTGTATGGTAATGACGCGGACCGGTACGTACTGGGAATTTATCGTGCGGATGAGGATAACACCGTGGCTGCGGGCAAACGATTCATGTCTTTGCATCCGGTGCGCAAAACAGATCATTCGTTGATAACCGCCCTCCAGTCTATGGATTCCCGCGAATTAAGACTCGAACTCCTATCTTCGATTTTAAAAGATGTACTGATCATGGCCGTAGATTTTCTGGAACATGCGAGAACTTCCCGTGATGAGCTTCGCCTTTATCTGGATGCCCTGCAGACAGCCCAGAGTCATTGTGTGCGTGAAGCCTTGAAGCATTTTCCCATGGACCGGGTGGTAAAACGTTTTGTTGAGATCTGGACGTTGACAGATCCCCCTTATGTCAAAGCAATGCGCAAAACAGGCAAAGTTGTTGAGCTTCCCTTTAAAGTGTTATTAGATACCCAAAAAAAGGTAAAAAATATTTTTTCAGGGAGTAAGAACATAGAGCCTCAACAAGATGTTACCGACAAAGTCGAAGAGGATCTTGTAACTGCCGTAAACAATATGCATTATAAAACGGTGAATTCTGAAATTTCGGTTTCCACCAACCTGAAAGATCCGGTGACCCGGAAAATGCGTGAGGCCGTCGAACGGATCAGGGCAGACAAAGCACTGAAAAACGATCAAAATCCTCACATTGAACCCACGGAAGAAAAAGGGTTTTTAACATTCTTTGTTTCGGCTCACCCGGTTGTTTTTCAGGAGCAGGAAAAATTGCGGGACAGGGATTGGAAATCGGTGCTGGAGTTTATTCTTTCACGCCGGGATGTGATTATGGATTTATCACAAGGAATCGAAAAGGAGCTTAAAGATCTGGCAAAAGACTTCCGAAGAAAAATGGGAATATGGAATAAAATCCGGCAGACGTTTTCAGCCTTTTTGAACGTGGTGCCGGCTACCGTGGCGGTAACGTATATTCTTTCAACCGGCGATCCCGTGGGCGCCGTGGGAATCAAGGTCAAGCTCACCGGACTGTTCGGACTGCATGACCTCTATGCCCTTGTTGCAATTCCCGCCACCACCGGTCTCAAAAGGGCTGATCAGAAACAGATCGACGATATGCTGGGCCCCATTGTTCAGGCATGGTTAAACAACAAACTTAAAGAGGTAAAGGATCTTTTCGAACAGGAGATTACCGGCGGGATAACTTGGGCGGCGAAAAATGCTGTGGATGAGGCGGATACTTTGATAAATCAGATACAAGCCAACATTGAAGCATGTGGGAAGGGGACGGCCTCATGACGATCTCAAACCGGCAGACCGGATCGATAAGAGCACTCGGCAGAATTGAAGGGTATAAAAATGATGTGAGAATGCTCGGGGCTGTGATGAACCAGGTACCCATGTGGCAGCCCGGTGCAACGCTAAAAAAACAGTGCGACCAGGTGCTTCGTATGATCACGGACCTTGAGGAACGTTTTGAACGCAAGCTCGTGGTTACCCTGATCGGCCCGTGCGGCTCAGGCAAATCCACGCTCCTGAACGCTCTGGCGGAAGTGGACGGCTTATCCCAGGCAGGAAATCTGCGTCCCACTACCCGAAATATCGTTGTCTTTTGCCGGGAAAAGAGCGATGCAGGGCCTTTGAGTCAAGTGCTGGGTACAGAGAATGTTGAGACGCGATCAAGTCATATGGCGGCATCTCTGGATCACGTGATCCTGATCGACACACCGGATACGGACAGTAACGAATACGAAAAGCAGATTCCCATGGTGCATAAGGCCATAGCGCTATCAGACATGCTCATCTGCGTTTTTGATTCGGAAAATCCTAAAAGAAGAGACCATGTGGATTTTCTGGCATCTTATATGCGCTTTTTTGGCGGGGATTCTCTTGTGGTTGTCATTAACAAGTGTGACCGTCGGGACGAAAACGAGCTTAAAGAAAAAATACTGCCGGAATTTTTAGAATTTATTAAAAATGCCTGGGAAAGACCGGTTCAAACGGTGCTGTGTATTTCCGCACGTCGACACTTACGCAATCCGGGATGGGACCCGACCGCAGACCCTCTGCATGATTTTGATCAATTTGAATCGCTCCGGCAGATGATTTTCGGTACCTTCAATCGTCCGGGTTTCGTAATCGACAGGCGGCTGGAAAATGCCGAAAGCCTGCGGAATTACATTTTTGAAGAAACACGTGGTGAACTTGAAAAAGACGTGGAAAAACTTAAAACTGCCAGAGAGAATATTCATGAGGCGGAAACAAAGGCGGTAAAGGATGCACTTTTTGCTTTTAAAAATAACAACTCCAGACAGGAGTTCGGTGTTAATGTGCTGCTGTATCAAAGACTGGCCAACCGGTGGCTGGGGCCGGTAGGGTGGCTCATTGCCATATGGGCGCGCATTTTAATTTTCGGCACCGGTATTGCGGCAATGTTCAGATTTGGCAACCCCTTCCGCCAGTTAGCGGGCATGGTTTCTTCGTTTCGCCATTTCAAAGAATCACGGGCGTCAGTGGCTGAAACCGGCAAAAGTCATAGATTGGATGCTGCCATGCGGAATTACCGTCTTTCCATTTCCAAAGAATGGCCGGACATTGCTGAATCTCTTGTTAACGCCCGGTTTGACAAATCCGTGCGAAGAATTAAAGATGTTCTTCCGGACAGTGATCTCCTTAACGGGGATCTTAGCACCCTCTGGAGCGATTCGCTGGAGGGCGAAATAGAGAGGTCTTCAAAAATCATGAGCGGATTTTTTCTGCAAATTGTTTTCAACCTGCCGGCGATCGCTATTCTGGGCCATGTGGGCTGGATAACCGCACGAAACTACTTTAGCGGCAACTATCTTTCCTCGGACTTCTTTATGCATGCGTTTTTAACCATAGGTATCACCTTGTTTTTAAGTTTTTTTCTGTTCCAGGGATGTGTTCGGTTGGCTGCTGGTTCTGAGAAAATAACCCGCAACGCATTTGAAAAAGTGACAAATCAGATCGAACGCTTCCAACCCATATCTATGAATCCTGTAAGCGAACAAATAGATACTGTAATAAATCTGACTTTCTCAAATCGACCTGATAAGCAAGTCATGCAGGGCCCGGACGAATTTTTACGCAACTCGAATCCGGTCTAATGGATCATATGGACAAAAAATATCTTGACCCCACGGCAATCATTGACAGTGATCATCAGACAATTATCGAATATGCAAATAATACGGTTGGCCACGCCGGTGCAGATCCCGTTAAAAAGGCCGTAAAACTCTATTACGCGGTTCGGGATGATATCTGGTATGACCCGTATTATCCGTTCTATCTTCCCGAACATTATCGCGCGAGCAATATACTTAAAAGCAGACGGGGATTTTGTATCAGCAAGGTTTCGCTTCTATGCGCTCTTGGAAGAGCGTGCAGCATCCCATCCCGGGTTGGGTTCGCGACGGTCCGCAATCATTTGGCCACCCCCAAGCTTATTGAATTTTTAGGTTCCGATCTGTTTGTTTATCATGGGTTTACGGAGTTTTATCTGGCCGAAAAATGGGTTAAAGCAACCCCTGCGTTTAATGTGGAACTGTGTAAAAAAAACAATGTGATCCCGCTTGAATTTAACGGGCGTGAAGATTCAATTTTTCAGGCCTATAATATGAAAAAAAAGGAATTCATGGAATATTTGGAATTTCATGGGACGTTTTCGGATATACCGGTGGATATCATTCTGGCGGCCTGGGAAAACGCTTATGGTAAGGATCGTGTCAGAAAATGGATTGACGATTTGGAGAAATCGAGTCACTAAAACGCAGGATAATTTGTTATTTGTCCTTAAACTCGGAGGTAGTTATGAATGATCTGAATTTGAAAGACGTGATCATTGAGAAGTTTAAACCGTTTCAGGATGAGATATTAAGCGGATATAAAGATAATATTCATTCCATAACCCTGACAGGAAGTGCCCTGACAGACGATTTTGTGCCCGGCAAATCAGACATCAATTCAGTAGTTGTCCTAACGGAAATGGATTTAAAGTTTCTTGAACTTCTGGCGACTCTGGGGAAAAAATACCAAAAAAAAAGAATCGCAGCCCCTTTGATCATGACTCCTAAGTATATCATGAATTCTCTTGATGTTTTTCCCATGGAGTTTCTGAATATAAAACTTCTTCATAAAACCATATTTGGAGAAAATTTCTTTCAGGATCTGAAAATAAATCGAGCGGATCTCAGGCTACAGTGCGAAAGAGAACTGAAAGTCAGATTGATCGGTCTCAGGCAGGGCTATATCTCTTGTTTGGGAAACAGTAAAATGCTTATGCATATGTTTATCGATTCTTTTTCGGGATACATTCCGCTTTTTAAGGGGATTATTCTTCTTTTAGGAAAAGAGCCACCGGTAACAAGCCGCGATACAATTGATGTGCTTGAAGAAGTTTCCGGTGTAAATACAAGGGTATTTAACACGGTTTTAAAACAGAAAAAACAGAAGACAAAACTGATGATGGGTCAACTGAATACTATATTCGAAGATTATTATGCAGCAATCGAGAGACTGGGAGATATTACGGATGGTATCAAAGATTAGACGAGCGGTTTTTCTTGCAACCCTGTTCGTATGCCTTGTGGCGGTGTGCGTTTCACATTCCGCCGGCATTCCGGAAAGACCTCTTAACTACGTCGTTGATCTGGCCGGCATTGTGGATGACGCCACAGAGAACCGGCTGAACGGATATCTTCAGGAGCTTGAGCAAAAGACAACGGCCCAACTGGTTGTCCTGACCATAAAAAGCCTCGAAGGTCAATCCATCGAAGATTTTTCCATAAAAATTGCCCATGACAAATGGCAACTCGGTCAAAAGGGAAAAGACAATGGCGTGCTGTTCCTTATATCCGTAACCGACCGAAAATACAGGATCGAAGTAGGCTACGGGCTCGAAGGCGTACTTCCGGACAGCATGGTCGGCAGTTTGGGCCGCAATTTTCTGGTGCCTTTGTTCAGAAAGGGTGAATACTCAAATGGTGTTTTTCTCACCGCCGTGGCAATAGCCAATGAGATTGCCGCGGATGCGGGAGTTAACATACAAGGCATGCCCACCGTAAATCGCCGTGTTCAGCCCACAATAAAGGATAAACCCGGTGGCCTCTTGCACACGATAATGACTGTCGGATTTCTTATTATCCTAGGGATTCTGTTTATTAAAAATCCGAGACTATTTTTAATGCTTCTTTTGTTTTCATCCATGGGCGGAAGAAGGGGATCATGGGGCGGTGGCGGCGGATTCGGTGGCGGTGGCGGCGGATTCGGTGGCGGTGGCGGCGGATTCGGCGGCGGCGGTGCATCCGGGGGCTGGTAGTTAGTGTCCATCCATAAACGGCATCTTTTGGCTCCCGGACGCGTTATCGCTCGTTTTCAGTCCTCGAAATGGCGCGCTATGCCTGCCTGCCCCGTAGGTTCGGTAGATCGTACTGGGGCGGTTGAAAACTCGCTCGGGCTTTGCCGGAAACCAAAATCTACCATTTATGGATTGACACTAGTTGGGTTTTAATCTTGTGTCCGAGAACCTTTACTTAATCTTTTACTAGAAGTGGTTTCAAAACCTTCAATCAGGTTCAAAGTCAAGGCGGGGCGAGGGATTCAAACGTAGGAATATATTTAATATTTTGAGTATTGAATCCCTCGATCCAACACAGAAATTTGGTCTGAGGGGAGGTCTTGAAACCACTTCAAATAATTCATCGGAGGACCTTTATGTCAAAACAACTTAAAATTATACTAATCACGTTAGGGATCATCCTGGTTATCGGTTTTATGTTAGTAGGAAAAATCGTAGCCGGTTATAATACGGTTATTACCATGGATGAAAATGTTAAAGGGAAATGGGCCCAGGTGGAAAACCAGTTGAAGAGAAGATACGACCTTATCCCAAATCTTGTTGAAACCGTAAAAGGGTATGCAACGCATGAAAAAGACCTGTTCGAAAATATCGCACAGGCAAGGACCATGTATTTTCAGGCAAAAGATGTAAAAGGCAAAGTTAAAGCCTCAAACCGGCTCGAAGGCGTACTATCCAGGCTCCTTCTGCTCCAGGAAAGATACCCGGTCTTAAAGGCCAATGAATCGTTTCTAAAACTTCAAGACAGCCTTGAGGGGACGGAGAACAGAATTGCAGTGGAACGAAAACGATATAACGAGTCAGTTCAGTTTTTGAACACATATATCCGGACTTTTATGGGAAGGTTCTATGCAATGTTTGCAGGTGTTTCAAGTGCAGAATACTATAAAGTGCCCGAGGCGGAACAGGCAGCCCCCAAAGTAAAATTCTAAAACATAACCGTTGAACCCTGAACCTGCGAACCATGAACGCATATGAATATTTCAATGCCGGTATGGGCGCCGTGTAGAGAAAACACACTTCGTTAAGGGGGCCTTTTTGCTCCCAGTACTTAATTACGTTCGAACTACCTCCATCACAACCCTACATGCTGGTGTTGCACGATACCTGTTGTTGTTCCAGTATAGGTTCAGCTCGCTGCATACGGAAAACATTCCGTTTTCATGGAAACAACCGTCGGGAATCAGAACATGCAACCCAAGGTTGATCAACTCCGATTACATACGGCTGGCGGTAGCACGAAGAAATTTCTAATAAAAAATCAAGAAGAGCAAACCCATGAAAAAGCATTCACCCTTATTGAAAAAACGATATTACACGAAATTTTAGGACATGATACGTGCGTTTTATAGCAGTGATCGCAGATATTGGCCGCGATCCGGCGCATACAATACGGGACCCTGAGAGCGGCAAAGAGTCTGAGGTTGCTTTTTTGTATCAAAAAGTTGTTAGATGCCGCTAAAATGGCCGGGACCATGCTGAGAATATCGAATTCTTTGACTACTTGGTTTCTGATTAAAAGTTTAGCGGCAAAGGCATTGCAACTTCCCGTGTGAGCCTTCACTGGGCTGCCCTAAATAGCATCGCTGATCACTGCTATATAGATATTCCCGGACCTGTCAACTGTGTTATGCCACTGGTAAAATCATGATCCACTGATCCCATGAATGTGTTCCAGCTCATGACTGGGTCGATCACAAGTGGAAAAACAGGGTCATAGGTCCCCACGTTGAATCCCACCTCATTTTCGCCTAAAATGCGAAAAGACACGTCCACAGGGATATGCTCTCCCCCTATTTTCTGCCAGGCTACGGGTACAGTTTCAATAAATTGGCCTGTTTTAAACTTCAGCAACAATTGGCCCTTGTTATTCAAACGGACCGGTACGTTGTAGGCTAGGCGGATCTGGTCAAGCTGAGAAGCTCTTGTTCCCAGAGCAACAGCATAAGTGCATTTTACAAGTCCTTTTGAGTCTTTTTCATATACCAAGCTAATTCCATCCCACAGGTCAGAGTAGATCACAGTCCCCAGTGGTGGTAGCGTTGCTTGCAATTTGTCTGATGTGGACGGTGATTTTGCCTTCTCTACAGGATATACGGACCGTGCTCCAACAAATTCGACCTTTAGTGCATGGCCAGAAGAGGCAATATACATTCCGCCTTGTCTGAAACCTAAAACATGACTGCCTGCAGCAAACTGAAGTAATTTGGTTTTGTATGACCCAACCACATATTCTGCATCGGCAGAAAAAGAGCCAAGAGCAGTAATGGGAATCACGTCCTGCTTCACAAACGGTACTGAAGAACCAACAGGTTGGACTGAAACGCTAAGTAACAAAAATATGGCCGGTAACAAAGTGATCACGATTTTAAGATTGAATCGATCAACTATCATATTAACTCTCCACCATGTGCATTTAATGAACAATTTTCTATCAAACTTCTAACAAAGCTGTCAATACACAAAGAGTATGATTTTTAGGGAAAATCTTCTATGTAAAAGGTAATAGATGGAGAGTGGGGGTACTATCTAAAGGAAATATAAAGAAAATATCTAATTTGAGGGATTACATTGGTAACATATACCTTGCCATTCTAACAACCTGAATCGACTCTAACTTTTTTTCATACATCATCAAAAAGGAAAAGAGCAAACTCTATAAAAATGATTTGCCCTTATTAGAAAAACGATATTACCGCTGAAAAATTTAGGATCAGTGATCATACTCTATATTGTGTCGTTCGGCCATTATCCTATTGGTGTAAAAAGTGAAATGGTTGCTGAGATACTGTTTTGATATATATAAATTTAGAGTGTTGCGCTCCATTGCAGCTGGAATACCATTTTATGGCCTCCCACATGATCAGATTATTCATTCTCAGATGTTGATATTTAAATCAGAGGCTCCGAATTTAAAAATTGACTTTTTACCAAAATGAAAAAACACAGCCGCTCCGGTGTGGGAAAAAATACACTGCCGTCAATGCCTTCGCCGGCTAATCATGCTCCAATGGTAAGAGTTCTATGGGTTTTCTTCCCACCAGCCATGCCGTGCCCCTCCGAATCACCGCACAAAGAATCATCCACCACCCGGAGGCCAACAGATTGAATCCATCCCGATAGAGCACGGCACGCATTGCTTCCTTCGTCCAATAAAAGATCAATCCCCCAAACCAGGCTGACCTGCCAACCCAGTGTTCTCGTCCACCGGGATATAAGCCGGATCTCGCCTTTGCCAATAACACGTAGATCCCCTCAATAAAGGGCGAGACCTTATGAACCGCATTCGCGGAACAGTTAGCAATAAAAAAGTTTTGCCACAAAATACACAAAATTTATTAAGAAACTACTCTATCCCGTAATCGGGCAATTCCAGGATTTTTGCCGTTTCTTCAGTAGGCAGCTCTTCCACAGCGCGCAGTTTACGTTCCATTGATCGAGTTCTTACGCGGGTCTGTTTTATGGTGTTAGATGCCGTATTCAATTGCCTCTGAACCTTTGTCATAACATCGCCGAATTTTCCAAATTCAGTCTTAACTGCTGAAAGGACTTTCCAGACCTCACTCGACCGCTTCTCAATGGCCAGTGTCCGAAAGCCTATACGTAAACTATTCAGGATTGCCG
>CAZKDT010000081.1:0-4754 GCA_964551515.1 uncultured Desulfobacteraceae bacterium
TATTGGCTGATTGCGGCATAGCCGGCGGTAAATACAATCTGAAAAATGTCTGTTCCGACTGTGGTCATGGAGGAAACACCCAAGACATAAACAAATATCGGGAAGGTTAAAAAGCCGCCGCCAACGCCCATAATACCGGCCGCAAGTCCGACCAGCAAGCCGCTTAAGACCAAAAAGATCCATGAAATACTCCTTCCGGTGGGTGTGAGATCAAAATCAAATTTAACTTTGGGAGGAATATTGACGGCCTGAAGCTTTTTGGGAAGATTTCCCATTTGTACTCCTTCTATTTTTCCGCCATGGGCATCCTTTCCATGAAAGTCCCCGCGTTCAGCCTTTTTTGCCCTGAAAAAGTCGGTCATGGCGTAAGTACCAAGAAAACCCAGCATAAGAGAATAGACTGTTGTGATAAATGCGTCGCTGAGCACCGGATTGATCTCATAAAATACACGGTTGATGACACCGCCGAGGGTTGCGCCTAAAATAGCGCCGATCAGAAAAACCAGTGCAAGACCAACGGACACATTCCCCAGCTTCCGATGAATGACACTTCCCATAATGGCCTTTGCAAAAATATGAAACAGGTCTGTCCCGACAGCTAATATACCTTTAACACCCGCGCTCATCAAAGCGGGCGCAATGATGAAACCCCCGCCTGCACCGATGCAGCCGGTAATCAGTCCTGCGCCCAAGCCGATAAGGATCGAGACGATAAATATACCGGTGCTGTAAAAAGCAGGGCCGTAAGCTTTCTTGCCGCCCAATAAATTCGGCAGGGCCCCACCCATCTGATCTGCAAACGCAATCCCTCCCAATATTACGGGAATGGTCAGCAAACCGAGTATTAAAAGCCGTTTTTTATCTCTAAAAATAGTGTCGGATACACCGATCTCCCACCGTGCATGGGCTTTTGCGCCCATCATCATCAATTGACCCCACTCTCTAAGAAAATTCACTTCGATACCGATCCTTTCGTTTTTTTTACTATCTTATTATTTCCTCAAGCTTTTTGATTTTCTCTCGCTGGATTGTTTTTTTCTTAAACGCGTCCTGGAGCTTGTAAAATAGCTCATCAATATCAGCAGGCTTCATAAGATAATCAAAAGCGCCCAGCTCCATCCCTTCTATGGCCACTTCTACGCTGGCGTGGCCGGTCAGCATAATTACTTCCATCAAAGGATCTTTCTTTTTGATTTCTCTTAATGTCTGTATGCCGTCAATACCCGGCATCCTTACATCCAGAACCACCACATCAATCACTTTTCCTCCGATTATTTTCAGCGCATCCTCACCGTTTTTTGCCGTACTGATATTGAGTCCTCGTTTTGTCAGCCGCTTTACCAGAGTCGCTAAAAATTCCAGTTCATCATCCACCAGCAGGACATTGAAGTTATTCACCGCCATCACCTCCCTGATTGAACAGCTTCCTGTATTTTTTTTATGAGTTTTTCAAAATCACAGGGTTTTGTGAAATAATGTATAAAATTGTGAAAAAACAGTCTAAGCATAAAGATAACTTACAGCAATGAATGTGCCAAAAAATAAGCCATAAGCAATATCGGATAACTATTTATAAATATAGGATTATTTGGGGAATTGGTGTGTCGGAAAGTTTATCGGAAAAAAATGTATGTCAGGATTGTTTACACATTGTAAAGAAATAAAAATATGGATTAACATCTCAATAAATTATGGATTCGGGTCAATATGATTATTTCATACACCAGAACTGGTACAATATGAAATGCTGACGGATTGGTATTTATGAAGAAATGGCACCGGGGCACATATCTATTTTATTGTCTAACTCTGAAAATCCCAAGCCAAACTAAAATTATTCATTACGAGAACACGAAAACACGAAAAAAATAATAAACATAATTTCGTGTTTTCGTGATGGGTATTGGTTTGTTTCCACAAAAAGCACAACACTTACGAATCAGTGGCGAATTCCGGCCAAAAACAAAAGTCTTAAGAAAAAATACCACCGCTTTTTCTTACCAGAAGTTTGGCTTCGGCTTTTCTGATCCTTTCTTCCTGTTCGTCTTTTTTCTTCCTGGCCCCTTCCAACTTCAACGTAAGATCATCAAAATCCGCCGGCTTCATGAGATAATCAAAAGCCCCTAATTTCATTCCTTCAACAGCGGTTTCAGTACTCCCGTGTCCGGTAAGCATGATGACTTCCACCAGGGGGAATTGCTTTTTTATTTCTCTTAAGGTTTCGATACCATCCATACCGGGCATCTTAATATCCAGAATGACCACATCAATGTTGTCTTTTTCCAATGTGTCAAGCGCTTCCTGACCGCTGTAAGCAACGGTAATTTTTTCTCCCACCTCTTTCAACCTTAAGGAAAGCATTTCAATAAAATCTTTCTCATCATCCACTAACAGCACCTTGGTTGGTATCTTGATCATGTCTTTTTTCTCCTTTATAAGCTTATTGGGTTGAACCTTTGCGTTTTGTTAAATTGTCCAAAAACGGGATACGTTCATCATGCTCCAAATCCTGTTTGATGTCACAATATCTCGGTAGCCTGATGCAAAAACAAGTCCCGTGACCTAAGCGGCTTTCCACCTCTATGGTCCCGCACAACTTTTCAACAATACCGCGCGTAACAAACAGCCCCAAACCCGTCCCTTTACCCGGAGGTTTCGTGCTGAAAAACGGTTCGAATATTTTATTCAGGTTTTCCTTGGGGATGCCCTGCCCATTGTCTTCTACGGTGAGAGTTACTCCTCCGTTCAACGATTCAATCCTGATGGTGATTCTGCCTCCGGATCCGGTGGCATGAATGGCATTGGTTAAAAGGTTAATCAACACCTGCCTTAGCTGGTAGGGATCACTCCAGATCGTCCCGATGTCAGGTTTTATTTCCTGAACAATTTCAATATCCTTATTGGCTGCTTCCCTGTGTACCAGTTGTGCGGCTTCATCGGCCAGTTCCCCAAGATGAATTTCAGCTAAGACGGAATCATCCTTTTTGGCAAACCCCAGAAGCTGATGGGTAATTCTTTTGGCCCTGTCCACACCCCTTTCTATTTTATTTAAGGCCATTTCAAAGTCCTGCTTGCGGGGCATTTGGGCCATTTCTTTTCTGTTTATAATCAATTTCAGCCAGCCTGCCGATTCATTTATAATGGCCAACGGGTTATTGATTTCATGGGCCACACCGGCGGCCAGAGTTCCAAGGGAAGCCAATTTTTCAGTGGTTGCCATTTGCTGTTTCATTTTCTTCCTGAATTCGGCTTCCCGGAGCTTTTCTTCTTCCCGCACGACTTTTCCATGGGCCTGTTTGATCTTACTCAGCAGATGTTCAAATTCTACGGGTTTGCTGAGATAATCAAAAGCGCCCCTCTTAATTCCATCAACACCATCCCGAGTTGCGGCATGACCGGTTAGAAAAATAACTTCCGTCCTGGGATGCTTTTTTTTAATATGGTGAAGAACCTCGATTCCGTGCATACCGGGCATCTTAACGTCCAGCACCACAACATCCATCTCTTTTTTTTCAAGAATGGAAAGCGCTTTCTCTCCATTTTCGGCCTGCTCGGGAGGAATCCCCTTTTTTGCCAGGCGTTTGGCGAGAGTCTGTCGAAAATTATCTTCGTCATCAACAAGAAGAAGGCGTATATCTTTCATATGTGTTTTTTTGTTAAAAATTTCGGGTTACAAATTAAGATTTTAACATATTATAGGTTAGCTTTCTAAAAAAATCAACGTTAGGAACTCCTTGATTCCATTAAACCAGCCCCAATATTTTCCACCATGTGGATGCCACTAATATTAAAATCGCTAATAAAATCGGAGTGGCAACAAGTCCCGCTTTAGTGAGATCCGCAGCCTTAAATTGTCGATAGCTGTAGGAGATGGCGTTGGGCGGACAACCAATCACCAGAAGCAAGGCAAATGACGTGGACATTCCAAGACACAGGGCAATCACCGTGGGATCGACCCCCTCCAGCCGGGCCATTGGAATCACAATGGGCAAGATCAGGGCCGCGGCCGCCACGTTGGCCATGGCATTGGTAACCAGCGCCCCGAAAACAGCGACGCCGGCAAACAGCAGCAGCCAGCCCCCGCCTTTAAACAGAGGGAAAAACAGGTTGGCAAAATAAGTGGCCGCTCCCGAGTAGCCCATGGCCAGACCCAGAGAAATGCCGCCGCCGAAAATAAAGAGGGCGGTTCCCCATTCCAGGTTTTCTTGAATGTCCTCCCATTTTATGACGCCGAAAAGGACCAGAGCGGTAATACCCAGCATTCCGGTAACCGAATAGTGGATCCCATGGAATCCCTTGGTTAACCAGAAAGCAAATGTTACTGCGATGATCAGGAGCGTCTTTTTTTCCAGGGCGGTCCAGGGACCGATTTCCTCATCAAATACAGGGAGCTTGTACTTGGGATTGGGACGAAACACCAGATAAACGATGGAAACTGCCACAGGTACGCAAATAACAGCCGCCGGAAAGGCATACTTGATCCACTCGAAAAAGGTAATTTCCAGCCCCGTATATTCCTTAAGAAAAGCGGCCGCAACCATACAGCGTCCCCCGCCGATCAAAGATCCCATGCCGCCGCAGGAACAGGCAAAAGGAAGAGACAGCATCATAAACTTGGCGGTTTTTGTATGGGGTTCGATGCCGGCAGCTTTCATCAACGGGAGCATGGTTATAATCCCAATGGCACATGCGGCGGCATCATGCATAAAGGAGGAAGATATGCCTAAACTGACGGCAATAATAAAAGTAAACTT
>CAZKDT010000081.1:4764-9522 GCA_964551515.1 uncultured Desulfobacteraceae bacterium
TAATCCCGGCTTTATCCAGGGAGATGGCAAAGATTAAACAGCACATGATAAAAACCACCACCGGATGCATATACGGGGCCCAGGCCCCTTTGACATCGGTGATTCCCATGATCACCAAAAACACGCCGATACAGATGGCGGTAATTTCCAGGGGGATGGGTTCGGCCACAAATAGAAAAAGAAGCACCACCAGCACTGCCAGAAACCGCTTTCCTCTGGCCGAAAGACCGTCGATATAATCCACCTCAACCCCTTCTGTGTTTAGCTTTGCAGCCGTATCCTGTAAAAACTGAGCCGTGCCTTCAGGGCTTTTGGGATGTATGGCTTCCACGATATATTCTTTGGCTTTTTCCTTTTCAGCGGGAACCAGGGTAAAATGCTGGCTTACGTCCTGCAATACCAATCGCTCCTGATCACCGGTGATCTTAAATTGGGTTCCTTCGGGTCTGGGTAAGAAAAAAACAATAATACCGAGCGCCAATGCTAAAACGAGTTGGAACTGTTTGCTTTTTAAAAACATTTTTTCTCCTTTCAAATTTGTTTGGGGTTCTTATATGCTTCCCTGATCTTGTTCAGAAGTTCTTCAAGATCACAGGGTTTGGTAAGGTAATCAAACGCTCCGAACCTAATGCCGTCTTTGGCCGCCGCTTCGCTTCCATGACCGGTCAGCATAATCACGGCAAGATCTGGATCCATTTTCTTAAAAATTTTTAAAATTTCAATTCCATCCATATCTTCCATTTTCAGATCCAGGACGGCCACGTCAAAATCTGCCTTTCTTATGGCCCGTAAAGCTTCAGTTCCGCTGTAAGCCTTGGTGACATCAATGCCGCGTTTAAACATGCGTTTGGCAATGATATTCGCAAAACCTTTCTCATCATCCACAAGGAGAAGCTTTATTTGATCGGCCTTTTTTTTCTCATTTTCCGACATAATGCTCTACCTGAACCGGACAAGACAAAAGTCTAGCCGAGCGATCAAAATGAATCCCAACGATTACCTGTTCGTGGAAGTCCTTTCGCTCTGCGTGCCTAAACCATGGTGCCGGTAATCTTTTTCATGCGCGCTTCTATGATTTTATTTTCATGCTGCCTTTTTTTGGCAGCCGCCTCCGATACCTTGGAAATAAGGTTGTCGATATCGCAGGGTTTCATCAGGTAATCAAAGGCGCCCAACTTCATACCCTCAATGGCAGATTCCACCGTGGCATGGCCGGTGAGCATGATCACCTCGACCAGAGGATATCTCTTTCTTATTTCCTGGAGGGTTTCAATTCCATCCATGCCCGGCATCTTGACATCAAGTATAACCACTTCGATTTTGTCGTCTTCTTTTAGTCGTTTCAGAGCTTCATTTCCGTTAAACGCCGGCGTAATGCCGAGGTCTCTTTTGGTTAAACGCTTGGTCATGGTCTCCACAAATGGAGTTTCATCATCTACTAAAAGTACTTTTGCAATAGCCATATTATGTTCTCCTTTATCTAATCTGGTTGTTGGTTCTAAATTTGCTTTAGATTCCCGCCCGCGAGGGAATAGCGAGTTTACCGGTTCTTTCCCTCAGCAAGATTGAGAAGTTATTCGGCTTAAATCAGGCCATTGACGATTCCTCTAATAAATCTTTTGGGATGGGAATGCGGATACTGAATGTGGTTCCCTCGTCCACAACGCTTTGCACATGGATCTCCCCACCCATTTTTTTGATAATGCCATAACAGATAGACAGCCCTAATCCGGTCCCTTTGCCCACGGGTTTGGTTGTAAAAAAGGGATCGAATATTCTGACCAGATTATTCCGGTGTATGCCCGGGCCATTATCCGTAAAATCCACCACAATGACATCACCATCCAACCGGCTGGTGATGTCTATGGTGCCGCCCCCTCTACTGTCCATGGCATCAACCGCATTATTGATAAGATTCAAAAAGACTTGCTGAATTTCCGTCTGAGAGGCCTGGATGAAAGGTATGTTTTCTTCAAGATTTGTATTGATAGTAATTTTACTGTACTTGGCGCTTTGTTCAGCAAGCCCGATTGCATCTTTAATCAGGTCGTTCATCAGGACAACCTGAATCCTTGAATCTGTTTTTCTGGCGAAACTGAGTAGCTTATGGGTAATTTCCTTGCACCGTTTTCCCTGAGTGTTGATCTGCTTTAACGCTCTTTGGAATTCTTCCAAATTTTCTTTAATTTCTTCATCTTCCAGCAAATCTTCCATCCAGCCGGCTTCTTCAACCATAATGGCAACCGGGTTGTTGATTTCATGGGCAATACCGGCCGCCAGTTCACCGACGGTTGCCAGTTTTCCGGTTTCGATTACCTGCTGGTTCATCATATCCTTTTCACGATCTGCTTGCGCAATATGAATCACCATTCTTCGGGATAATAAAAGCGCCATGGTGATAATCCCTAAGCCACCTAAAAGAAAAATTAAAGCGGCAATCTTTTTAGCGCGGTAAAGGTCTGAATATGCATCTGATTTATTTTGCTGACAGACGAGCATCCAGTCGCCGTTTTTTAGAAAAGCTGAGGTGTAGATGTTTTTCTTTCCAAAATCATCCTTCGCCTCAACGATATAAATTTTTTCTATGGCCCTCTTTCCGTTTTTTAATAAACTCATGTAGTTGGTTTTACTGGGTATAATATCAAGACACGGTTTGGTTTGGCATTTCCCCTGTCTATTCACGATAAAGGCAAATCCGGTCTTGCCGATACGAACATTTTCCACCAGATTGTTAAAGGCCATAAAGTCAATGGTTGCTCTAAATACCCAGTGTTCTCCATGGAAGCTTTTTCTCACCGTAACGATAAAGTGAGGAAGCCCCCGCAGGCCCAGGAAAACGTCACTGATAAAATATTGGCTTTTGATGGCCTGTTTAAACCATTCAGCTTCCGAGTACTGGGCTTTTCCCAATTTAAAGGGACCGGCATATGCAATTTGGAGCCCTTTGGCATTGACCATCCCAAGATCTACAAATACAGGATCAAGTTCCTGCTGAAGGGTTGCCAGTTGTTGTTCCAAATAAGATTCTTTACACAGATTTTCAAATTCGGAATTTTGTACCAGAAAACGAATCTCGCCCAGTTTTTCATTTAAAAAAGAGTCAATATTCTGTTTATGTTTTTTCACCAGTTCTTCTAAATGGGCCGCGACTTTTTCATGATAAGAAACATGGAATTGATAAAGAATTGCGCCGCTGACCAGAATCATGGGGGTAAAGGATACAATGATTACGGTAAAAACCATTCTTCTGGTCAATGATTTATAGTATGGGTCCTTTTTATGACTACCCGATGTCATATCAAAAATCCTTTATCGGCAATTCAGTTAAAAAACCTTTGCCTTGATCTTGAACAAAAATCCTCATTTATGGATAGATTCTTGTTGATTTGTTTTGTGTTTTCGCAAAATTTCATGGACCATCTTTTTAAGGCTTTCAACACTGCTGCCGCACTTTTCCACAAAAGCGAGTTTACTCAATTCATTGGTGTAGTCGTTATAATCCGCAAGATACGTGTGAACGACCACCGGCAAAGCCGGAATCCGATTCTGCAGTTTCTTTAATAAGGGCAATTTATCGGTGCCGGGCAGGTCCGGGTCCAGGATTAAAAGATCCAGAGTCTCGGTATGATATGCCTTTTTAAGAACTTCCTGAACGTTTTTTGCCAGCCGAACCCCGTAACCCTCTGCCATCAACTCACGCTTTAAAAATTCGCGGACATGCTGATTCCGGTCGGCTACCAATATTTTAAATTCTTTTTCCACCCGTCTTCTTTTTAGATGATAAATGATTTAGTCCGTTTTCCCTTGTAACCCTTATCTAATAATCAATAATTAATTGTTAATTGTTAGCCAGTGATTATTAGCCATTATTTCCTAAACCTTGAACTTTGAACCTTTTAACGGTTCCGTTTATCCGGGTTAGGTTTTAAACGTTCGGCAGCTAACTTCTGTATAACTTCAAAAGCAATACCTATGCCAATCAAGGTTGCCGAAAAAATTTATTATAACTATTCGATAATGTTGGCAAAAATGTTAGAGGAGCGCGGCAGAAAACTTATTTGCAAAAAGATTGATGTCAGGATTTTTTACAGTATGTAAAGATGTGAGGATTTCTGATATTAATTGTAGAGGGTCTCGAAAAAAGTCAGAATATTGACTTTTTATGAAATATCAGGATGGAAGAAGTATGACTTGTTCAGACAAATTCGATCTGTGAAATATGCGGGGTGTATTTTATTTAAAGTTGTAATGCTTTTTTACCGGCGCTTTAATATCCCAGACACGGGATAGACCTTCTGGGAAGGTAACAAAATCTCCCTTCCCGAATTCCACAGTCTTGCCATCTTTTGTTTCAACAAGAACTTTCCTTCCAATAGATAGCATTCCTCGGTACTGTCATAGTGCCAGTCGAAGCAAGAGATTTCTTTTTCCCATATGGGCCAGGATAAAATCTCTTTTGTTTCAAGATCCTTGTTTGTGGGTTTCTTAATCTCAATTTTCATACTTTGTTCCTTGAAATGGATCAACATATCAAGTGAACACATGGAAACCCTTGCAAAACGTTCCCTTTTTGTCCAATTCTGCTATCCTGCAGAATTGTCTTTGGCATTGACCCCGGTTAAACATTAAATACCGATTTAACTGGCCAGGCAAAAATGAACACTACAACGTGATTTGACAAAGCCATTATGTAAGACGTTGTTAGGCTGAAATCAGATCAATGACCTGTTGTATGCCTTCCTCTCTACTCACTTTGCT
>CAZKDT010000082.1:0-2846 GCA_964551515.1 uncultured Desulfobacteraceae bacterium
CTTTCGCTGATTATGATTCCACCCGATAAATTGATCTCTTGGTGCAGTTTGCCATACGGCTGCAACAAAGCCTGGCAGGGCATTGTAGACAGGTTGGAGCAACTCCTTGAGATTTTTCAAACCACCTGTAATGGTTCCAAGGGAAATGGGTAAACCCAACTCTGTATACTGATTCACAAGACGATTGGTTGGCTGGCAGTAGTGAAATTTGTTTAACAGGACTGCCTCCCAAATCGAAATCCCGTATGGACTTTTCGGGATAACCTTGGGAGGCATGGCTCGCCAATAACCCACCTCACTTTTCAATTCCAGATACTCTTTTTCTGAAATGAGAATCAGCGGGGGTTTCTCAATGGGTACAACAATGACTTGATTGTAGATTTCAGGGGTGTATAATGGCGATAACATTTGACAAGAAGCATTCATGCTTCTTTCCATGCCAAATTTATTTGATCGTGTCCTGAACTTTTTTAAAAATCTGGAAAATAAGCCGAATATTTACCATGGTTCAAAAGTTCAGGAGTTAAAGGTTCCATTCTCGTCCCCGGACTGCATTTGGTATGCGTATTTACGAGAAAAGCGTCAGTTTCATCAGGCCCAATCAAAAATTTAAAAACAAATTGTAAATGATTCATTTTAATCCAGATATTTTTCCTCAAAAAAAAGGCGCTTATATCGTTGGAGGCTCGATCAGAGATTTACTTCTTGATCGAATTCCAACCGATTATGACATTGTAGTCAAGGGAAATCCAAAAAAAATTGCGGAAAAAATGGCCAAAAACATATCGGGCCGCCTGGTTAGGATGGGAAAACCGGGCCAGATGATCATCCGGGTTGTATCAGATAAACACATTTTTGATATAGCATCTTTAAACGGCTGCTCCATAGAAAACAACCTTAAAAAGAGGGATTTCACCATCAATGCCATGGCGTACGACCTGTCTTCAGGAAAAATTATCGACTGCCTGAACGGTCTTCCGGATCTTGCCGATAAAAAAGTTCGTATGGTTTCAAAAGATATTTTTAGAAAGGATCCGATCCGCTTAATACGAGCCTATAGAATCGGCGCATGCTTGAATTTCGAAATCGAATCACAGACCGCTTCTATTATAAGAGATCATGCACAACTGATAAAAAATTCAGCCGGTGAACGGATAAGGGACGAAATTGTCAAAATGCTCCGCACGTCAAAATCATATTATTATCTTTCCCAAATGGCTGATGCCGGTCTTTTAACTGCCATCTTCCCCGATCTTGACGGCTTAAAAGGATGCCTTCAAAACAACCACCATCTTTATGATGTATTTAAACATACAATGCAAGCATATCACCATCTTGAAACCATACTCAACGATCCTTCCGGGATTTTGCCGGATACTTGTATCCAGATCCGCCGATATATTGATCAAGACATAATCGTACTCCTTAAATATGCAATTTTATTACATGACATCGGAAAACCTTTTGTAAAGAACATAGATAAACGGGGAACAATCCATTTCTACGGTCATTCCCGGGAAAGCGCTAATCTGGCTCAAAAAATTAGTCAAAAGTTGAGATTTTCCAATCGTGAAAAATGTTTTATCGATTTTATTGTTCGTAATCATTCAAATCCGCTTTTTCTTTTTACAGCTTACCAAAAGAAAACGTTAACCCATAAAGGGGTAACCCGTTTCTTTATAAAATGCGGAGAAAACACGCCAGCCCTACTGTTGCATACACTGGCTGATATCATGGCAAAACGAGACAGGCCAAATCAAACAAACAAGGCCTTCATAGAGTTTGTAAAAGAGATGATTCATGATTTTTTTTATAACTTTCAACCTAAAATCAAGGAACCACCGCTGATTACAGGCCGTGATCTTATTCATGAATTCGAGATTATCCCTTCACCTCTATTCAAATCAATTCTAAACCTTGTAGAAGAAGAAAGATTAACAAATAAAATTAAAAACAGGGATGAAGCCCTGATGCTGGTGAGGGATTACCTAAATAGTTTCCATTCATAAATGGCTATTTTTCCGATGAGCGGCGTTCTCCGCGGGTTTCCGCACTCAACGTACTTCAAGTACGCCTCGGGCGAAAACCCTTGTGCGGTCTTGCTCATCGAAAAAATCCCTCATTTGTAAATTGGAAACTACTTAGTGCTCAAATGTATTTATGGATGGGCACTAAACACCAGAACTTGACGGCTTGGTAAGAAGTCCAACTCCTGTATTGCGCTGCATCCTTCCCCAGAACCCGGCCGGCATAAAGAGAATAGCAAAAATAAGCACCGCCCCATAAAGGAATTCATGACCCGCCGGAATCAGAGGGTGAAAAACAAACTGATCCAAAGGATAAATAATTAGCGCTGCCAGAGCGGGTCCCGTAATGGTGAACCGACCTCCACAAATAGCAAAGATCATGGGTATGGCGGAAAAATGAAGTCCATAGACCAGTCCCGGGTTGATGTATCGGACCAAGTGTGCATAACAGGCACCAGTGATCCCGGTAAAAAAAGCACTGAGCAGCATGGAGAGCAATCGAAAGCTGTTCGTCTGAATGCCTATGGATTCGGCAGCGACTTCCTCTTCGCGGATGGCCTGAAGTGCCAGACCAAGATTCGAACGAAATATAAATCCCACCAGGCCCAGTAATAGAAGAAAATAAATAAACATAAGATAATAAGAGGCAGTGATACTGGAATAAAAATCGATATGCCATGAACCCAGGTGCAGAGAGGGAAATCCCGGCAGACCTACCAGCCCGAGGGAACCGCGGGTCAGTCCATCCCAGTTATCGGTAACAACTCTGGGAATTTCTATAAAAGCCAGGGTTGCCAGGGCAAAATAAGCACCCCTCAG
>CAZKDT010000082.1:2856-9514 GCA_964551515.1 uncultured Desulfobacteraceae bacterium
AGGCGCATGCATATCAGGCCCATAATAAAACCAAGACCTGTGGTTATAAATCCGGCTAAAGGAATTGTGAGCCAGACAGATAGATCCGAATCAAGACTTAAAAGAGCCGAAGCATAAGCACCGGCTCCAAAAAAAGCGGCATGCCCAAGGGAAATCGAACCGCTCACGCCCAGAATGTTCCAGGCAAGCGCCAGGGTAGCCAGGAGCAGGGCATAGGTAAAGACTTGCAGAATATAGTCATTGTGCCCAACCAGAACTGGAAGCAGCAACAAGAGGAATAAAACCATCAGAAGAACGACTTTATCCATCTTTAAACGGTTACTTAAGCCATATCGAGATTTTTTTATGGATGATGAATTAATCATTGTATTTTTCGGAATAATAGGCGTTCATAGTTCATAAATTCAGGTTTAATGGTTTTACAATTTTTCCCCAAGAATGCCATGGGGTTTGAAAGTCAACAGTGTGAGTAACAAAACCGCAGCAACCATTTCGCGCCAGCTAGCTCCGAAGAATATCACGGTAAAGGATTCTGCCAGTCCAAAAATCCAGCCTGCCAAAATAATTCCGCTCAGGCGGCCAACACCGGCAAAAATTGTAATGGTAATGGCCAGCAAAGTGGCCTCATGTCCGGTTGACGGGTAGAGATAGTGGATGCAGCCGTAAAGCGGTCCTGCAAGACCGATAAGCACGGCCCCGATACAGAAAGAGAGTTTTCCCATGACCGCCACATTAATTCCGGCCAGAGCAGCCGCTTCCTTATTCTGAATCGTGGCCCTCAGCGCCTTGCCCAGATACGTTCGATACATGATGATGTAAAGCAAAAAGATAATAATAAGGGATAAAAGCAACAGAGTAAGCTGGCCATAACTCATGTAAAAACTATGAAAACGGATACCCTGATTCAGGGATGGAATGCGGATGAGTCGATAATTACCGGAAAAGAGGAAAAGCATACTGTTCTGGATTACAATGGCCACTCCGAAACTAAGTACGATGGAATTCAACTCCAAAGGTTCACTGAGCCGGGCAAATAAACGTTGAAGTCCCAGGCAAACCAAAAGTAGCGTCAGGATGGCGACAGGAAATGTGAACACAAAGGGTAAAGCGTATACGTTCCAGAGCCAGTAAGCCACGTAGCCTGCTAAAACCAGCAGTTCACCGTGAGCCAGATTAAAATTGCGAGTTACCCCAAAGATCAGGGCAAATCCAAGCGCTATCAGGGTATAAAAGGAACCCAGAGAAATACCGGAAACCAAAATCGTAGTCCACATAAGCTATCTTTGATCCCATGAAGGCGTTGGATAAATCGGCTGTGCGGCAGCTCGATCAGATGGATAAACAACCACAAGTCTTTCTTTCTGGATCTGAACAACCATGTGGCGGTAATGGAGGGGGTCTCCATTTTTTTCAAAGGCAAGATGCTCCATGGGAAGAATCAGGTCAAGTTTTGTCAATGCTATTCGAATATTATCACCTGTAAGGGGCTGGCCGTTGTGCAGTACTGTCCTCATGGCCGCAATAAGAGCTCTGGCAGATGTGTAACCGTGCATGTTGGTGGTATTCGGCTGCCGATTGAACATTTGATGAAATTTCTGAACAAAGGCTTTGGAAGTTGCTTCCGTACCCGGTTCGGTAATTCCAGGATGCCAGGCGCAAGTGCTGTAAAGGTAGTTGGCATCTTTACCCATGGTTCGTATAAAACTTTCATACGCAATACCAAATGGGCCGATGTACGCTTTTGGTGACACTTTGTTTTCTTTAAGCTGGCGCACAAGAAGGATATGATCTGGCGTAAAGCCACCTGAAACGATGACATCAATTTTCATGGCGGCCAGTTTGGCTATAAGTGGGGTGAAATCAGGCATACCCGGACGGAATTTTTCAATCAGTTGTACCTTAAGGCCATGGATCTTAAAACAGTGTTCAAGGTCACGGGCCAGTTCGGTGGAACCGGGTGTAGCAGCGTGCAGAATGGCCAGATGTTGGGGCTTAAAATGTTCGGCAAGGATTCCACAGAGTGGTTCAACAAAACCTTGAAGCCGGGAAACTCTGAAAAAGTATAGATTTTCATGTTGTACCAGCTCTTTCTGCAAGCTGGCGCTGGCCACATAGGGAATCTGATATTTTTTTGCTACTGCAGCGATGGGCCCTACCAGGGAATCGACATAACCGCCGGTAAGAGCAGCCACCTTTTCCCATGAGCACAATTCTTCAGCCCTGGAGATGGCCACATCCGGTTGGCTCTGATCATCCCGGGAGATGAGACGTAGCTGCTTCCCGTTAACACCTCCGGCTTCGTTGGCTTCGGCCACAGCAACCTCAATCCCCTGATGAATTTCAATGCCATTTTTTGCCAGCCTGCCGGAAAGAGGGTTGATCTCACCGATTTTTATGATTTCGGCAGAACTCGTGTTACTCCAGAACGCAAGAAACAATACGCAAAAAATAATGCAAAGGTATCTGATAAACCATAAAAAAATAATTCGATGATTTTTCGGTAAATTTTCCATGGTAAAAATTTCTAACCCTGTCTTAACGTGGATCTGCCAAAGTTTCAAAGTAAATGATTGTAACTTCTCAATAAGTTCTGGTGTATCAAATGGTGATATTGAGCCAAATCCATAATTTATTGAGAACTTACAAATGATTCTGGCAATATATTCAACTTCCCTGTAAAGGGATGCTGTATTAGGAAAGTGTCACTTTAGACCCCACACTGTTGAGCACAAAACTTGAAGGAAACTCTTTTTGTAATCGCTGAATGGCTTTCCAGCCGGTACAATGCATGGGAATCAATACTTCAGGATCCAACTTTTTAAATTCCGCAATAGTCTTGTCATGAATTTTTTCAAAAAATAGTCCTGAAAGATGGAACCCTCCCAGCACGGCTTGAATATTATTTTCTCCGGTTGTTTTTTGTGCAAACATAATCGTGTTAATAATACCTGCATGGGCACATCCGGAAATTACTACCAGACCCTTTCCGTTAAGTTTAACTACAATGGACTGATCGTCCACAAACGGATCAAAAACCAATTCCCCGTCTTTTTCTTTAAGCGCATTGGGCATTCCCTTTTCAAATTCCGTTATTCGTTCTACCTCTCCGGTTACCATGATCATATCATCAGCGATCAGGGTCGGTGATTCGCTTTCCACTATTTCAACATTTTTCTGTTCAAGTTCATCTTTGACCAAGGTTCTGGGAAAAAGGCGCGTGCTGCCGTCCGGCGTGCGGGTATAACGAGGATATTCAAATGCACCGGGATGAACCACCAGGGGAATCGTTTTGGGTATTTTATCGAGAATGCCGTAAAGGGAGCCCGTGTGGTCCATGTGACCGTGGCTGATGACAATCGCTTCTATCTCCTCAATATTTAGCCCCAGTTGTTCAATATTGTGGAGCACACCAACCTTGGTATAACCGGTGTCAAAAAGGATGGTACGTTTCATTTCTCCTTGATATACAGTTATAAGAAGGGACAGCCCATGTTCCGCCAGAAGGGTGTCATCCAGAATGTTGCCTTCCTTTGCCAGCGGGGGACGGGCAATAATTTCCGATGGCGGCAGCAAAAGATCAATATAGTTATCTATAAGGGTTAGAATTTCAACACGGTCCACTGCTTTCAAAGAAACAGGCAAATCAGTATTCATCATTCTTCCTCCTTTAGGCGCTAAACAGCATCATATGGTTCCGTCTTTCGAACCATTCGGAACCATACCGGATAAGGTGTTATGTTTTTGAAATGAAAGTGAGATAAAGCTGCGGAATGCCTTTTCAGCACGGTCAATTTAAAAATAGCTGCATATCACAACTTTAAATATAAACATTATGACACAAGGTGTTCTTTCTTTCAAGTATGAAGCTGAAAAAAACTCATGCTGGAACTATTGTTTCTAAAATATCTCTGATTGGTGGAAAATGACTTGATCAAAAATCGACGGTCTCGTAAAAAGTCACACTTTGCAGGTGGTAGATGTTGGGTTAGCAATTACCTTGCTTAAGAGACCGATTTTTGTTATTTATAAAATATTTGATGATCTCGTAAAAAGTCCGATTTTATGAAAAAATTGTACAGTCCAAGGCCAAAAAGCACGAGTTTGATCCGTCAAGGGTATAAGCATTATGCTGAAACACAAAAGAACTTCTCAGATACTTAAGAAGCGGGCCAAGCGAAACCAGAGGGGAATTTTCGCAAAAATTGTCCGATGGTTTATTTTGGTTTCTGTTTTTATGATGATATCCGGTATGGTCGGAGTGGCCGGAGTCTATTTTTACATTAGCAGAAATCTCCCCAAAATATTTTCGCTAAAGGACTACCGGCCTCCTGTAATTACAACGGTATATTCAGATGACAACCGAAAGATCGCTGAATTTTTTAAAGAACGGAGAATTGTGATCCCTCTATCACAAATGCCTGATATGCTTAAGAAAGCTTTTATTGCTGCAGAGGATTCAAGATTTTATACACACAAAGGGATAGATGTTTTAAGTATTATGAGGGCGTTTTTAAAGAACATTGAGGCTGGAACCATCGTCCAGGGCGGTAGTACAATTACCCAGCAGGTTACAAAATCGTTTTTTTTGACACCGGAAAAAAGCTATATACGCAAAATAAAAGAAGCCATCCTTGCATACCGCATTGACAAAAAGTTTACCAAAAATGAAATTTTTTTTCTGTATTTAAATCAGATTTATTTAGGGCACGGAGCATATGGGGTGGAAGCTGCTTCTGAAAATTATTTTGGAAAATCTACTCAGGAATTGAACCTGGCGGAATGTGCTATCTTAGCCGGCTTGCCCCAGGCCCCCAGCAGATATTCTCCTTTCAAGTATCCGGAAAGGGCAAAACAGCGTCAGATATATGTTTTAAACCGGATGGTTGAGGAAGGTTTTATAACCAATATCCAAGCTACGGAAGCAATCAATAAAGAGCTTGATATTAAACCAAGAAAAAGCTGGTATATAGAAGAAGTCCCAGTTTATACAGAACACATCAGACGTTATATTGAAAAAAAATACGGCGCTGACATTTTATACAAGGAAGGACTAAAAATTTATACTGCGGTGAATATTGAAATGCAAAAGATTGCCCGTAGAGAAATAGAAAAGGGGCTATATGCGCTGGATAAACGTCAGGGGTATCGGGGTCCGATAAAGCATTTTCAACTGGAAGAGATCGAATCATTTTCAAAAGAGCTTCAGTCTGAGCTGGAAAAAGTACCCCTTGAAGAGGGAAAAATCACAAAAGGTGTTGTGATAGAGGTAAATAACAAAAATAATACGGTAGTGGTTAGAATAGGTAATACTCTGGGAATAATAAAAATTGAAGATATGCGTTGGGCAAGAAAGCCTGATCCGGAGATTGCCTATTTCGAAGCCAAAGTTCAAATTCCCGGAGAAGTTTTATCCGTGGGTGATGTTATCCTTGTTAAAGTTAAAAATAAAATTTTAAATACAGATCGTTGGTGGCTTGCTCTGGAACAGATTCCGAAAGCCCAGGCTGCTCTGCTGTGCATCGAGTCGGAAACCGGCAGTGTGAAGGTAATGGTAGGGGGTAAAGATTTCAAAGAGAGCCAGTTCAACAGAGCTGTTCAGGCCAGGCGACAGCCTGGTTCTGCGTTTAAGCCGATCATCTACGCAGCAGCTCTTGACAAGGGATATACACCTGCAACCATGATAATAGATTCTCCGATAGTGTATCAAGATACGGAACACGGCTTTACGTGGAAACCCAGAAACTACAAGGAAAAATTTTATGGGCCCACGCTTTTTCGCGATGCCCTTGCAAAATCACGCAATGTGGTAACCATAAAAATATTAAAAAATATCGGCATTGATTACGCTATAGATTATGCCAAAAAACTTGGGATCACGTCAAAACTGAACAGGGATCTTTCAATAGCTTTAGGATCTTCAGGTGTATCTTTGCTGGAGCTTGTCAGGGCTTATTCGGTTTTTAACAATCTTGGTTATCTATTACATCCTGTCTTTATAACAAAGATTGTCGATAGAGAGGGAAATGTAATCGAGGAATCGAGTCCTGTTAGAGAAAAGGTCATCGAAAAAAATACAGCCTATATCATGACCAATCTTCTTGAGGGTGTAGTAAAGTACGGAACCGGATACAGGGTCAGAGCATTGAACAGGCCGGTGGCAGGTAAGACCGGTACAACAAACAATCTTCATGATGCATGGTTTGTAGGATACACTCCGCGTTATACAACAGGAACATGGGTAGGTTTTGATGATGAGAGTTCATTAGGTAAATTTGAAACCGGTTCCAGGGCGGCGAGCCCCATATGGCTCGGATTTGTCCATAAAATATTGGAGGGCAAACCTGTTAGAGTTTTTCAGGTCCCCGAAGGGGTTGTTTTTTCCAAAATCGACGCCGAAACCGGTCTGCTACCCATTCCCGAATCCAAAAAAACCATTTTTGAATGCTTCAAAGAAGGAACAGTCCCCACCGAATATACCAAAAAGCTGGATTCGATAACAGAGCCGGAACAGTTTTTTAAATCCGATATGTGATGAGACCGGTTTTCGACCCTTGTTATAACCTAAATTGAGCGATTTTTTACTCGATCTGCACCGATCTCTTGCGCATCAAGGATCCGCGAAAATCCTCGACATATCCACGGGTATGCCTGCGGTTTT
>CAZKDT010000083.1:0-9469 GCA_964551515.1 uncultured Desulfobacteraceae bacterium
TTGAGTCTGACGCAGATATTGGCGAAAAAGACAGTTTTCGTTCAGGCACTATTTAGCTTTGGCGAAAAGGTGTCAGGTTTCAGGTGTCAGTATTCAGGTTTGTCGATTCCTGGCACTTGACACCTGATTGCGAGGTTTTCGCTCAAAAATAAATAAATTAATGCGTGAGAACCATTTTAACAAATCGGTAATACCCCCGAAACCTGAAGACTGACACCTTACGATTGTACTCAATAACCAACAATCTTGATTTACATCCCCCCGGTCTTTATCCTGCCAGGCATGGCTTTCGCGCTGCTGTCACCTCATCCAGTCTTTTTACCTTGCAGTTTTTTGGGGCATCATGCAGCAGGTCCGGGTTTTCCTTTGCCTCATTCACAATGGCCTTGAACGCTTCAATAAACTGATCGATATCCTCTTTGGATTCTGTCTCAGTAGGTTCGACCATGATGGCGCCATGTACGACCAGCGGGAAATATACAGTAGGCGGATGAAATCCGTAATCCATAAGTCGCTTGGCCATATCCAGGGTTGTAACTTTTTGAGCCGCTTGATGTTTATCGGAAAAAACGCATTCATGCATGCAAGGTCTATCGTAGGGAAGATGCAATGTCCCTTTTAGCATTTCCTTAATATAATTGGCATTCAACACAGCAAGCTGGCTGGCCTTTTTCAGGTTCTCCGGTCCCATGCTGCGAATATAGCTGTAAGCTTTTATTATAACACCGAAAGCCCCATAGAATGCCGAAATTTTGCCGATGGAGTCCGGATAATCTTGGGCCAGGATATAGGCGCCGTTTTCTTCGACCACACGCGGGACAGGAAGAAAGGGTTCAAGATGCTTTGCCACACAAACTGGACCTGAACCGGGACCTCCTCCCCCATGGGGTGTTGAAAAAGTTTTGTGGAGATTCAGTTGCATTACGTCTATTCCGATATCGCCCATCTTAACCACACCCATGACAGCATTCATATTTGCACCGTCACAATAGACCAACCCGCCTTTGGTATGGACGATTTCGGCTATCTTTTGAATGTTTTCTTCAAAAAGGCCCAGTGTGTTGGGATTGGTTACCATGATGCCGGCAGTATCCTGGTCCATGATTTCGGCAATGGCCTCCACAGAAAGGATTCCCTGCTCATTCGATGTTACGGGCACAGGACGATAGCCACATAACGATACGCTGGCAGGATTTGTGCCATGAGCAGTATCCGGGACAATGATCTTTGAACGCTGCATTCCCTGTTTCTTGTGAAAGGCATAAATAATGAGCATTCCGGTGAGTTCTCCATGGGCTCCTGCCGCAGGTTGAAGAGTTGTCGCGTGCATACCGGTGATTTCGTTAAGATATTGCTCAAATTCGAACAACATCTTGAGCGCTCCCTGTGACAGGCCGGGAGGAATAAGGGGATGAGCGCCTGTAAATCCCGGAAGGCTTGCCTGTTTTTCATTGGTCTTGGGACTGTACTTCATGGTGCATGAACCCAGCGGGTACATGCCGGTATCCACCCCGAAATTCCACTGGGCAAGTCTGGTATAATGACGCACAACATCAACTTCGCTCAAGTCCGGAAAGTCAGGGCCTTCACCGGTGAGTTCTTCATCCAGAGGAAAGAATTCAACATCGCGACGGGGTAAAGAAAATCCGCATCTGCCCTTTTTCCCTTTTTCCCAAAGGAGCGGCTCGTTGAGTATCATGCCTGTGGCGCCTAAAGATTCTTTCATGATTTAACCTCCCTGACCAGAGCATCCATGTCGTTCTTGGATCTGGTCTCCGTTACGCACAAAAGATAATGATTGGCAAGTTCAGGATAATAAGGTGCCAGAGGAAGACCTGCTATTATCTTTTTTTCTGTAAGGTGCTTGTGGGTGGCTTCGAATCCGGAAGGAAATTCAACAACAAATTCATTGAAAGTAGGGCTGTCAAAGGTGATGGCAAATCCCGCCTTTTTCAGTTCCTTTTTGAGATACTCGGCCTTGTCATGGTTGAGTTGTGCAAGTTTTCGTATGCCGGTACCCCCAACAGATGCCATATACATGGCAGCCGCCAGAGCACAGAGGCTGTTGTTGGTGCAAATATTGGAAGTTGCTTTTTCCCGGCGAATGTGTTGCTCTCTGGTAGCAAGGGTCAGCACAAAGCCTGTTTTTCCATCCAGGTCTTTTGTTTTGCCAACGAGTCTGCCCGGCAAGCTGCGCATGTGCTTCTTACTGCTTGCGAGTATTCCCAGTGCCGGTCCGCCGAAGGAACGGGAAATACCCAGGCTCTGCCCTTCCCCGCTCACGATGTCGGCGCCTTGACTCCCCGGACTTTTTAAGAGTCCATAGGCGAGGGCTTCCGTGAAGGAAGCAACAAAAAGGATTTTTTTATCATGAGCCTTCTGCCCAACGACTTGGAGATTTTCAATACACCCGAAAAAATTGGGTGACTGGATGGCAAGGGCTGCAAGATCATCCATTTTATCTATCCCGGTAGTATCGGTGACACCGGTGTTTAGATAAGGAAGTTCCACAACCTCATAACCGGTGGGCTCAAAATAGGTTTGAACCACGCGACGATATGAAGGGTGAACCAGGCTTGAAATGGCGATTTTCTTTCGTTTGGTTACACGAACCGCCATAAGGAGTGCTTCGGCCAGGGCCGTGGCGCCGTCGTAATGGGAAGCGGTTGCGATTTCCATGCCCAGAAGCCGGGAAGCCAGTGTCTGATATTCATAAATCGCCTGGAGAGTTCCCTGGCTCATTTCCGGCTGGTAAGGGGTATATGATGTCACAAACTCGGAGCGACTCAGCAGGTAAGATACCGACGCAGGAATAAAGTGTTCATAACTGCCCGCACCCACAAACACTTTATATTCCGGGGAAACCGCCATGGTGTTGGAAAGCGTGGACATGTGATTGTTTAATTCCCACTCACTCAGGGCCTCCGGCAGGTTTAAATCACCCGTGAAACGACAATCCTCAGGAACTGTCGAAAAAAGATCGTCAAGGTTGTCAACCCCCAAAACCCGAAGCATTGAAAAAATATCTTCATGGGTATGAGGCAAGTAAATCATTTACTCTGCTCCTTTCAGCCGTTCCATGCAGGCGACATGGGTCATGAGAGTTTCCATTTCAGATATATCGTGTGGATTGACCTCAACAAACCAGCCATCGCCGTAGGGACTATTGTTTACCAGTTCAGGCGATTCTTCAAGAGCAGTGTTTACCGCAATAATTTTTCCGCTAACCGGAAGGTAGCATTCACAAACAGCCTTGACTGATTCCACGGTTGCAAATTCTTCTCCCTGTTTAAATGTATCGCCCACCTGGGGAAGCTCCACAAAAACAATATCTCCAAGCTGATCCTGGGCATAGTCATCAAGACCTACTCTGACTTTGTTTCCCTCAAGCCTGGCCCATTCATGATCTTCTGCATAACGAACGTCATCCGGTAAATGTATTTCACTTATTTCTTTCATGAATTTCACTCCTTTTTCTGTACTGAATTTTTAACCTTCCAAGGAATTTAAATCGATATCACATAATACGAATAAATGTAAATACCAGATTATAATTTCCAGAACCGGGTTCAGGGTTCAGATGTTCGAAGTTCAGGGTTCCAAGGTCCCAGGGGTAAACGCATTTGATTTTGGTACAGCGTAGCGACGGCGTGTTTCTCTTGGAGACCGACTGACTGTTTGAAGGGCTTTAGCACGCGTTAGCCCGAGCCGAATGAAATTATAACTTAAAAAATCAATAGGATAAGTTAGCAATGAATTGTTCTGAATAGCTCGGGCGAGGATCGGGCTTACGGGTGCTTAAGCACAAGTTTCAGTCGGTTGGAAAGAGATATACGTCGTCGTGGAGCGTTCTCACTGTATTGGGATTCAAATGCGTTTGCCCTGTGTAAGAGTCAGGCTTTGGTTGACGAAACGGTTTAACCCTGATATTAGACAGAACTTCGTGGTGATACCTCCTGTTACGGCGGTTCTGATCTGTTTATAATTCAGGGTTCTTATTTTGTAATGAAAGGAGATGATTGATGAACGACCTTTTAAAAACCGTTTTCTACGACCGGCACATGGATTTGGGCGCTAAGATGGTGGAATTTATTGGCTGGGAAATGCCCATGTTTTACTCCACCGGAATTGTTAAGGAACACCTGGCTACCCGAAAGCATGCAGGACTTTTTGACGTTTCCCACATGGGCCGATTCATTATTCGAGGTTCAGGGGCGTTGAAGTTTCTGCAACACGTCTTGAGTAACAATGCTGAAGCTCTCGATATCAGAGAGATGGGAGCTCAGTATACCTTTATTCCTAACAACACTGGTGGGGCTGTGGATGATGCGTATCTCTATCGCTTTGTCGAGGACGAGTATCTGCTGGTGGTCAACGGTGTTAACCGGGAAAAGGACTGGAATCACTTTCAGGCGTTTTTGAACAATTTCGATAATGTAGAACTGACCGACCGCACCAAAGAGATTGCCATGCTGTCGCTGCAAGGGCCCAAGTCGCGCGAGATTCTGGAAGGAATTACCCAGTCCGGTCTGCTCCCGGAGCCGACACGAAACTCTGTAAGCCTTGTGACAATCTCCGGTGTCACGGTCAAGGTTGCCCGCACCGGTTATACAGGTGAACCGGTCTGTTTTGAGCTCTTTACCGATGCAAAGGACGGTCCCATACTGTGGGACCATATCGTGGAAAAAGGAGCAACACCCATCGGTCTTGGCGCAAGGGATACCCTCCGACTGGAAGCAAACCTACCGCTGTATGGCCATGAGTTGGGCCAAGACCCCGATGGTAAGGAAATTCCTATATTTGCCTGTCCTCTGGCAAAGTTCGCTGTAAGTTTTTCACCGCTGAAAGGCCAATTTTTGGGCCGTGCACCGCTGGCTAAGCAATATGAGGCCTTTAAGAAAATCGTATTCCGTGACTATTCCCTAATCCGGAATCTGTCCCGTATGATCAAGCCCATTGCCGTGGCGGGTCGAGGCGTGGCCCGTAAAGGAGCCAAAGTTTATAAGGGCGACAAGTTTGTCGGCTATGTCACGAGCGGCACAATGATTCCCATGTGGTCCGTTGAGGGGAAAGGACTTGAGTCCTCCCAGATCGACCGGCATCAATTGCGGTCCATCTGCCTGGGATACATCGACAGTGATATTGTCGAGGACGAGAAGGTCACCATTGAAATTCGCGGCAAGTTGGTTGATGCCGTTGTGGTGCCATTTCATCTGCGTTCCGAGGCCCCGCCTTACTCACGCCCCATCGTCTTCGATCAACAAGTGTCCGATGAGGGAGTTCCGACAGGCGAAGCGCCGGTCAAGGTTCTCAAACTGCTTGAAAAGAGCGTGAAAAACACGCAGTGGCGGCAACGAGATTGCATCAACCTCATCCCTTCGGAGATGACGATTTCCCCCATGGCACGGCTGTTGTCAGTGATGGATCCTGCCTTCCGATACGCCGAACACAAGAAGGTAAAGGCATTCTACGACGCTGACATATTCTACTATCAGGGAACCAAATTTATTGCCGAAGTCGAAAAAATGCTGGATCAGGAAATGCGGAAATTCATGGGGTGTGATAACGTAGAGACGCGTCTTGTAAGCGGTCAAATGGCCAATACTGCTGTTTTCAGCGCCATGGTCGATTATATCAATCGCGCGGATCGTAAGATCGAGCCACGCCGGATGCGCCGGGTGATGAATAACCATATTGGCAAGGGCGGACATCTCAGCGCTCAGCCCATGGGCGCGCTAAAAGACTACGTTGCCCGGGACCCTCGCACAGAACGCCCGGCAGTGGTTAATTTCCCCGTGCTACCCCATAACCGTCATAAGATTGATGTTCCGACCACGTTGAAATTGATTGATGAATTTCGGCCGGAGTTGATCATTTTTGGCAAAAGCATGGTCATTCACAAGGAGCCGGTGGTTGAAATTCGTCAGTTCCTTGACTCCCAGGGAATAGACGCGGTGGTAATGTACGATATGGCCCATGTGCTGGGACTTATCGGTCCTCATTTTCAGGAGCCGTTTGCCGAAGGAGCCGACATTGTTACCGGATCGACGCACAAGACTTACTTTGGAACACAGCGCGGTGTTGTGGGCAGCCGATTTCAAGAAGATGAAGAGCGCTTTGAACTTTGGGAGGCTCTGTTACGTCGGGCCTTCCCCGGATCGGTTTCCAGCCACCACCCAGGCACATTGCTGGGACTACTTATGGCCGCTTACGAAATGAATCATTTCAAGAACGAATATCAGTCCAGAGTTATTGCCAATGCCAAGGCATTCGCTCGGGGGTTGAAAAACTGTGGACTTGATGTAATCGGTGACTCGAGTATCGATTTTACCGAAACCCACCAGGTTTTAGTCGATGTGGGCTACAGCCGGGGGCCGGAAATCGCCCGTCGATTGGAAGCCAACAACATCATTTGTAATTTCCAGGCAAATACCGATGAAGAAGGGTTTACTGCCTCCGGAGCTCTGCGAACGGGTGTATCTGAGATGACTCGATTCGGCATGCAAGAAGAAGATTTCCATGACCTGGCCGTGTTAATTCATGACGTGGTGAAAAACAATAGTGATGTCACTGATAAGGTCAAGGCGCTCCGGGAACGATTCAGCGAACTGCGGTTTTGCTTCCGTGGCGATGAGTATGATGACGTGCTGCAGAAGCTGCATGAACTTTTGTAAAGGAACTGGAAACTTGATAACATTTTAGCTCTTTGAAAATATTACCGCTCCAGGTATAATTAAATTTTTACTGAAAAAACTCGTGGATAACGGCTCGTAATGAAAGAACATGTTCGGGTTATTAATAAAGGTTTTTGTTTTAATAGGATTATTTATTTTTAAATCAAATCGCTTATGGTTCTTTCATAACGATCCATAATCAACTCAAACAGTTTCCAGTAAAAAATTTAATCATACCTGAAGCTCGCTTGAAATCGATTTGTTTCAAAGAACTAAACTACTACGAAATTTGAAACTCATTTTGGTTTTGGCCTGTCCTGGCTTCGAAACTCGGCCTCTGTTTAGATTGCATGGAGCGGTGAAACTCTTCATCTATGGCTTGAACGTTTTTCATTCTTTCGGGATCAAGAAATGTCTTATAAATAAAGTCATTTTTCTGTAAAGGTTTGTTAAGCAGTTTCTGATCGAGGAGTGATAGCGCTTCAATGGATTTGTCACATACCGGGTAGTTTCTGTCGTCGAGATGGATGTTCTGATCGAAATGTACGTTGGAAATATTGTTGATATCCACGAGCTTGATATTTCCAGAGCGGTTCAGTATAAGGTTCCCCACACCCGCAAGATCCGGTACATAATTTGTTTCTATGATCATCTGCTTGAGTTTTTGTATGAAGTTTTCAGTCTTTTCCCGTATGCTGCGGATCCATTGGTCTGTCATCATACCTGTATTCTCAACTTTTTCAAACTTCATGTCACGCAAAAGTAAAAACAAATAGTCGTTGTCCAAATGACTCCATGGGTCCAATATTTCACCATTGGCATACTCCTGAAGGCCGCAGAGAAGCAACACGCGTTTCCCACTCCTTGTATAATGCGCAATAAATTCGATAGAGCTGGCAATATGATCAGGAGCCAAGTAGGTTTCAATGATTTTTACTTTTCTTACCTCTTTTTCAGCGTCTCTTAGCGTATTGAATTTGCTTCTGAATATCCTTAACATTTTTAAAGGTTGAGCCCTCGAATACAATTTTAAACCATCAATGATGATCCCTTTTGTTTCATTTTCAACATCCTTGGGATCCAATACCTCCATGATATGGGAACGCAGCCCTTGGCGGTAATGCCTCCTGTAAATATAAGTTCCAGGATCTTTGATAAAGTTCAGTCCCAATACATCATTGTGAACTATATATGGTTTGTCTCTTATGTCATCTATCATATAAAAATCGTTTGAACTTAAGATTGATGAATTCGTAAAAAGTAGAATTCATCACGTTTTAGGTTTTAAGATTTAGGTTTTAAGCAATTAAAATTAATTATTTTAACAGATAGTTAAAACTTAATACCTAAAACTTAAAACGTCCGTAAAAAGTCGTATTTTTGAATTTTTACGAGACTATCAAAATTACCTTGAATTGATAAAAGAAGTGTTTTTATTTATTTTGCCCGCCCATAAAAGTCAAATACTGTTCTTGCGCCAATCCGTAGGCTGGAAAACCTTCCCCTTCCCTTTTGAACACAAGAATATACACCTAATCTAAACTTGACAAATAATTGCTTTTTTTCTACTGTGTTAATTGGGAAAGTAAATTCTTATCACCTAAATTTATAGAACTTGAAGGTGACAAAATGAATGATGGCAAGTCTGTTGAACCAATAAACACCCTTGATTATCTTAAAGAATTACTTGATGATGGATATGTTGTTAAGGGTCCGAGAAAAGATCCCTCAAGAGATTTAATTTCATTCAAGGCATTTTTGAAAAAGGGAAAGGAATTTGTGCCCGAATTGTGGCTGTCAAATATGGGATATGAATTCGTAGAGCCGAGTACATTTACTAAAGGGCATAAAATTGCTTATAAAATAATTGATGAATTTCCTGATGAACGATTCAATTCAAATTATACGCTGGTTAAAGGGGAGAAAATATTCCCTTTATATTTGAAAGTAGAAGTACCGAAAGTAGAATAAAACGCGTGTTTTGACTTTTTACAAACCATCAATCTTCAATAAAAATAAGGGGGTTTTATGATACGAGTCGGTGTAATTGGCGCCACCGGATATGCCGGTGCCGAGCTTGTGCGAATATTACGGGGTCACCCCGATATAGAGCTGACTAGCATAACTTCCCGCCAGTATACCGGCGTAAGGTTTGACACGGTCTACCCGTCAATGAAAGGAGTTGTCAATCTTATTTGCGAAGAACTCTCTGTGGATGTGGTTTGTAAAAAAGCTGATGTTATATTTACGGCGCTTCCACACAAACTCCCCATGAAGTTTGTGCCCGAACTTATTATGCGGGGGAAGAAGGTCATCGACCTTTCCGCTGATTTCAGATTTAATGATGTGGCAACATATGAGTCTTATTACCAGCCTCATACTGCAAAAGATTTACTTGAAAAATCGGTTTACGGTCTTTGTGAAGTCTATTTTGACACAATAAAAAATGCGGTTTTGATCGGTTCCCCGGGTTGTTATCCCACGGGTGTTCTTTTACCCCTTGTACCTCTATTGAAAAGCAATTTAATAGATATCAACACCATTATTGCGGATTCAAAATCAGGGGTCAGTGGCGCCGGTCGAGGGTTGTCGCTGGCCACACACTTTTGCGAGGTCAACGAGTCATTCAAAGCTTACAAGGCTGCGGAGCACAGACATAATCCGGAGATGGAAGAAGTGCTGACCCTGGAAGCAGGATCTGAGGTGAAGATTACTTTTGTTCCACATCTTGTTCCCATAACCCGTGGTATACTGACAACAATATATGCCAACCCTGTTAAGAAAATAAACCCTGA
>CAZKDT010000084.1:0-9455 GCA_964551515.1 uncultured Desulfobacteraceae bacterium
TGTCGGGTGTCAGTAGTGAAAAAGCGAGAGCCAGCCTGAAACCTGAACACTGACACCTGACACCCATATGTCCTCTGACACCTGACACCAAATAGCCATGGTAATCTTAGCAAACAACAGTCTTGATTTACTCCCATCGGGGAGGGGGAATCCAGTGATTTTTCAGATTTTCTGGATTTTCGTTTTCACGGGAATGACGTTTGGCACCAGAACAAATTGAAAACTTACAAATGGGGTTCTCAATTTATAAAGGAGAGATTTTGGACTTGAACAAAGCAGAGAAGATAGAAGATCTGGATCATGAAAACACAGCCAGGCTGGTTCTGAACATGTTTCATCGCATCATTATTCATTATGCTTTCTGGTTTAATGAGGTTAAACACCAGATGGGTTCGGAAAAGGCCCTGGATATTCTTAAAGATGCATCTGAAAGAAGTTATGGCATTCAAATGAAAAGGCTGTCAAAAGTCCTGGGGTTTGAAATCAAAGACGGCATTCCGTTACCTCTGTTAAATAAGTCAAAGGAATCGCTGCTGGAACTTATGGATAGTGTGGCCGTGAACTGGCTGGCCAACGACGGGGTATGGTTTCAAGCTGTGGAATTTACCAACGGAATGAATGATGCCAAGCGCTGTAATGATTCCTGCTGGGCCCAGTTTTCGCCCTTTGAAGCTCAGGCCATTAAGAATTTTTTGAACCTTTCTGAAAAACCCGGTTTGGAGGGTTTAAAAAAGGCGCTTAATTTTCGTGTCTATGCCTGTATTAACACGCAATCCATTATTGATGAAGAATCTGATAGTTTTGTATTTCAAATGAACGAGTGCAGAGTTCAATCTGCAAGAAAACGTAAAGGCCTTGACGATTATCCTTGCAAATCCGGAGGACTGGTAGAGTATACTTATTTTGCTGAAGCTATTGATCCGAGAATCCGAACCCAGTGCATTGGCTGTCCGCCGGATGACCATCCCGAGGAATGGTTTTGTGCATGGCGTTTTACAATTGCAAAATAAGGAACACTTTTTACGAACCAATCACATGAACCGCCGACTCCATGAGCTCGACAGCTTTTTCAATGGGAACAAAGCTCATATTCAGCGTAAGGTGAAACAAAAATTGATTGTCAAAGTCCTCCCCGCAAATTGAACGTTGGAACCAAAGCTGGATGTTGTCATGTTTCTCTATAAATTCCTGGGTCTTGTCGCGTGAGACTTTAAGGTTTTCAATTGCATATTTTTTTCGCGAATCCATTGAGGCAATCAGGTTAAAATGAAAGCAATTTTCCATATCTTTTAAGAAAAAATATGCTGCTCGTCCTATAATTACCACATTATCTTCTTTGGCAGTCTCAATTATAAGGTTTCTCAAGATGTTCTGATACTCTTTATCTTCGACCACACTTCTATCGTGGCCCACAATTCGCTGAATGTAGTGGCGGCTGAATAATTTAGAGAAAATGTTGGATATTCTGTATTCTCTGCTACCCTCGAAGGATGCTAACGTTCTTTCCGAAACATTCAGGTCTTCGGCTATTTTTTGAAACAGGGATTTGTCAACGTATTGATAATTGAGTCTTTTGGCGAGTATTCGTCCTACTTTCCTACCACCCGAAGCATAGTTTCTGCTTATAGTTATTACGGCCATATTTTGTTCTCCTCATTTGTTAAGTGATTGTAATAAGACTCATCTTAATTTATTACAGTTGATTTTATAAAATGCAATCAATTTTTTTTTATCGTATGGTTACATATTTTTTAATTATTTTTTAGCAACCGGGTTTCCACCTTGTCGCTCAGATAATTTTTTACCTCGGGTATGGAAACTTCTTTTCTATGAAAAATTCCGGCTGCCAGTGCGGATTCCGCTTTTGTTTCTGTAAATACTTCGTAAAAATGTTCAACGCGTCCTGCACCGCTTGAAGCGATTACGGGAATTGTAACAGCATCCTTCACGGCATTTATCAACTCAATATCGTAGCCTGAATCAGTCCCGTCTTTATCTATGCAATTTAACAGTATTTCTCCGGCGCCTAATATTTCGCAGACTTGTGCAAGGGTTATAGCATCCACGTCTCTGCCTTCTCTTCCTCCTTTGATCGTACATTGATACCAGCAAAACTCTTCTCCCAGGGGACCTTTTGTCTCTGTTTTTATTACCTGATGTGTTATCTTTTCCGGTGATGATACATAGACTCTTCTTGGATCGATTGATATGACAACGGCTTGTGCTCCGTAAACTTTGGATATTTGTTCAATTGAACTGTTACCGGTTTTTTTGCCTGTTCTTAAATACGCTTCCGCAATTAATACAGCATCGCTTCCTATGGAAATTTTATCAGCGCCTGATCTGAAATATTCAGTTGCAACTTCAAGAGTTGTATATTTTCTGCCACTCTTGTCTGTGTAATTTCTAATACCTCCTCCTATGGTTAAGGGAACAAAAACATTTTTGGAAGTTTGTCTTAATACTTCCATCATTGGCATGTCTTCCAATGGGAAATCTCTGAATCCGGTAATATTAAGAAATGTAATCTCATCAGCACCTTCTGCATAATATTTTCTTGCAAGTTCAACAGGTTTCCCGAGATTTCTTACATCCCCGTTTTCTCTGACATCATATTGGTTACCCTTTGTAACAACAAGATCACCCTGGTCATTTGACCTGACATCCAGACAGGCAACTATTCTTTTAGCCAGCCTGGTTTTTTTCAAAACATAAGCAGGCGCCTTTTCCCCATTGCCGGGCTCAATAAAATTTTTTAATATTTTTATCCCTGCATCCCCACTTTTTTCCGGATGGAATTGCGTTGCCGTGATATTTGCCTTTTGAATACCGCTGACAAACTCTACATCATAGTCAGTTGTTGTTAAAACAACGGAATCGTCTTTTGTTTCAACGTAAAATGAATGTACAAAGTAAAATTTTTCATCACCGCGCAACCCGTTAAATATCCGAGATGGTTTTTTTATATTGATGCCATTCCATCCGATATGAGGGACGGCAAGATGAATATCGAACTGTTTTACATATCCTGATATTAAACCCAATCCTTTAGTATCAGGAGCTTCGTCGCTTTTTTCGAACAAAGCATGCAAACCTAAGCATATGCCAAGAAACGGCCTGTCTGAGGACAAATAATCTTTTAACGGATCAACATAATTCTTATCATTAAGAATCCGCATCATACTTCCGAAATTGCCAACCCCGGGAAAAACAAGCTTCTCAGCAGATAGTATATCATCAACACAAGAGACAACTTTTACTTTTTGTCCCAAACTTTCTATTGCATTTATGACACTTCTGACATTACCGGCGCCATAATCTAATAATGTTATCATTTTTTATTCCTGTTTGATTACCAACCCTGAAAAGCCGGAATCAAATTGAATATTGACGATTTGTGGTATCGCTTCGCTCTATCTTTTCTATAAAAACTGATAAAATTCCTTAAATATTCAATTTAACTGTTGCATAAATCATGTGCAAATATGATGTGATCTCAACAACCAGTTAATAATGTGCCACAAACCTCGCAGTTGGCGCAATTTGTGATGGCAATTTGTTGGAAATATTGTAAAAGCATGGAGAAACCTAAAATCGATTTATTTCCAATAGGTTAATCTAAAAAAGGGTAACATCTCAATAAGTTATAGTGTATTAAAAGGTGATATTGATCCGAATCTATAATTTATTGAGAACTTACAAAAAAGGAGTGGTTCATGCTTGAGAAATATATTAATGATTTTTTCGGCTATTGTAAAGAGTCAATTTTTAAAGGTATATGTTAACGATACGTTTTAGGAGGCAGCTAACATTTATAAACGAGAGGATTTTATGAGCGCACTCATTGATTTTTCCATCTTTCCAGTGGACAAGGGCGAAAGTGTGGCCCCATACGTAACCAGGGTTGTGACAATTATCAGAGACAGCGGGTTTCAATACAAGATTGGCCCAATGGGCACGACTATAGAGGGAGAGTGGGACGATCTTATGGCCATCGTTACCCGCTGTTTTAAAGAACTGAAGAAAGACTGTGGCAGAATATATATGTCCATCAAAGTCGATTACAGGGAAGGTGGTTCCAACCGCATCCACAGCAAAGTAAAGTCGGTGGAAATCGGACAAGCGATTGTATAGCTATTTGATGTCCGCATGATAATCTTGAAGCGGCTTTACAACGGCCTGTCCTTTTCTTCTCCGGGCAATCCCTCTGGCGGCTGCCGTGGCCGCGGCAATTGTGGTAATATTCAGGACGTTATATTTTATTGCCGCCTTACGGATATAAGAATCGTCATCCTTGCTTTCTTTTCCGCTGGGTGTGTTGACGACCAGATTAATTTCTTTGTTTTTAATTGCGTCCACAATATCAGGCCTGCCGTAGCCCAGCTTATTGATCGGTTCGGCATCGATGCCGTGGTTGGCCAGAAAACCATGGGTCCCTTTTGTTGCCCGAATTTTAAAACCGAGTTCCTGGAAAAGCCTGGCAGGTTCCAGGGCGCTGGGTTTATCCCTGTCTGCTATAGTGATCAGTACGGTTCCCTCGATTGGCAGCAGCATTTGAGTCGCTTCCTGGGATTTGAAAAAGGCCATGCCAAAGGAATCCGCTAACCCCAGCACTTCGCCCGTCGACCGCATCTCCGGTCCCAGGAGCGGATCCACTTCGGGCAGCATGTTGAAAGGAAAAACCGCCTCTTTTACGCCGAAATGAGGTATCGGTTTCTTCTCAAGGCCAAGATCGGAGAGTTTTTTACCCAGCATGATCTGGGTGGCAAGCCGGGCCATGGATATATTGCAAACCTTTGAAACAATAGGAACGGTTCGTGAGGCCCTTGGGTTGGCTTCCAGGATATACACGGTATCGCTAACAACAGCGTACTGTATATTCATCAGCCCGACCACATGAAGCTCCACGGCAATTTTCCGGGTGTATTCATTGATGGTTTCTATGTGCTTGGGCGGGATACTGATGGGCGGGATCACGCATGCGGAGTCTCCGGAATGTACGCCGGCAAGTTCGATATGTTCCATAACAGCAGGGACAAAGGCGTCGGTGCCGTCGGCAATGGCGTCTGCTTCTGCCTCGATGGCGTTTTCCAGAAATTTGTCGATTAAAATCGGCCGTTCGGGAGAGACGTCCACCGCCACCGCTACATAGTGTGACAGCATTTCTTCATCCAGAATGATTTCCATGGCACGCCCACCCAGAACGTAAGAGGGTCGGACCATCAGGGGGTACCCGATCTTGTTGGCGATATCAAGCGCCTCGTCTATTGTGCCGGCCATACCGGATTCCGGTTGAGGAATTCCCAATTTACGCATTAAGTTACGGAATTGGTCCCGGTCCTCTGAAAGATTTATGGTCTCCGGAGACGTACCCAGAATGTTAACCCCTGCTTCGGCCAACTCATGGGCAATATTCAGGGGCGTCTGTCCGCCAAACTGAACAATGATTCCTTCCGGTTTTTCCTTTTCATAAATGCTTAGGACATCCTCCACCGTCAGGGGCTCAAAATAAAGCTTATCCGATGTGTCGTAATCCGTTGATACCGTTTCGGGATTACAGTTCACCATGATGGATTCATATCCTGCCTCCCGGATGGCAAATGCTGCGTGCACGCAACAATAATCAAACTCAATTCCCTGTCCGATACGGTTCGGTCCTCCACCAAGAACCATAATCTTTTTGCGATCACTCACCTCTACTTTATCGGAGGCATTATAGGTGGAAAAATAATAGGCCGCATTCTCCACGCCACTGACCGGAACCGGCTCCCAAGCCTCGACCTTGCCTAGAGAGGTACGTTTTTCACGGATATCCTTTTCCCGAATATCAAGAAGATAGGCCAGATATTTATCCGCAAAACCGTCATTTTTGGCCTGAATGAGCAAGTCATCGGGAGGGATTCGGCCCTTATGAGTCAGGATCTGTTCTTCAAGTTCCACCAGTTCTTTCATTTGCCGGATAAACCAGGGTTTGATATGGGTGATATGGTAAAGTGTTTCAATATCAACGCCTTTACGCAATGCCTCATACATTATAAACTGTCGTTCGCTTGTGGGAGTACCTATCATATTCAACAATTCGTCTTTGGTTTTTTTATTGAAATCTTTGGCAAAACCCAGGCCGTAACGGTCAATCTCCAGGGAGCGAATCGATTTCTGAAAGGCTTCCTTGTAATTTTTGCCGATACTCATAACCTCGCCAACTGCACGCATCTGGGTACCAAGCTTATCTTCGACGCCTTGGAATTTTTCGAAGGCCCATCGGGCGAATTTAACCACAACGTAGTCACCGGAAGGGGTGTATTTTTCCAGGGTTCCGTCCCGCCAGTAAGGGATTTCATCCATGGTCAACCCTCCGGCCAGAAGCGAGGACACAAATGCAATGGGAAAGCCGGTTGCCTTGGAAGCCAGGGCTGACGAACGGGAAGTTCGCGGATTAATCTCAATAACGACGACTCTGCCGGTTTTGGGATCATGGGCAAACTGGATGTTGGTTCCGCCGATAACTTCGATGGCTTCCACAATGTCGTAAGAATATTTCTGAAGTCGTTTTTGCAGATCCGGATCGATGGTCAGCATGGGCGCAGTGCAATAGGAATCGCCGGTGTGGATGCCCATGGCATCAACATTTTCAATAAAACAGACGGTGATCATTTGATTTTTGGCGTCACGGACAACTTCCAGCTCAAGTTCTTCCCATCCCAGCACCGATTCTTCGACCAGAACCTGGTTAACGAGACTTGCAGAGAGACCGCGCGAGGTTATTGTGCGGAGCTCTTCAACGTTATAGACCAGACCTCCACCTGTACCCCCCATGGTGTATGCCGGACGAAGGACAACGGGATACCCCAATTCTTCCGCCACTTTTTCCGCATCCTCCACACTGTTGACCGCCTGGCTTTTCGGCATTTCAATTCCCAGCCGATCCATGGTCTCCTTGAATGCCGTCCGGTCTTCTCCTCGCTCGATGGCATCGACATTTACACCGATGATCTGGACGCCGTATTTTTCAAGCACACCGGTTTTCGCAAGCTCGGATGACAGGTTCAAACCGGATTGTCCGCCCAGATTCGGCAGCAACGCATCCGGCCGTTCGACCTCGATAATATCGGTCATGGTTCGAAGGTTGAGCGGTTCAATATAGGTTACATCAGCCGTGCCCGGATCGGTCATAATGGTTGCCGGATTGGAATTAACCAGTACGATTTCGTAGCCAAGACTGCGCAAGGCTTTGCATGCCTGGGTGCCTGAATAATCGAATTCACATGCCTGGCCGATAATAATGGGACCTGATCCGATAATTAAAACTTTATGAATATCTTCTCGTTTGGGCATAAAAACTTCTCCTTAAAAATAACTGCTTCCATCCCAGCAGTGAGTGCATAATTTTTCTTTTGGCAGGCCGATGGCTTTTACAAGATTTTCCAATTTTTGATATTTTAATGACGTAAGTTTCAACCGTTGCCTGATTTTTTCAACCATGGCCTGATTTTTTTCTGAATTTGACGTTGCATATTCATCTAAAAATTTATCATCCGTATCCTCGAGTTTCCTTATGGCTTTTCGTCCTGCAAGATCCAATATAGATCGAGAGGTTGAAAAATTGAGAAATTCACAAGGATAGATCAAAGTGGGGCATGCGGGCCGCATATGAATCTCTGATGCACCGTAATCGAATAATATTTGCGCATGATTCTCTAATTGAGTGCCTCTGACAATTGAATCTTCACAAAAAAGAAGCTTTTTCCCCTCAATCAGTTCTCTGATGGGAATCAGTTTCATTTTGGCGACAAGATTTCTGATGCTTTGTTCCTGAGGCATAAAACTTCTCGGCCAAGTGGGGGTATATTTAACATAAGGCCTGATATATGGAATATTTCTTTCATTGGCGTAACCGATTGCATGGCCGGTGCCTGAATCCGGAATTCCAGCAACATAATCGATGGGATAATTATCCTCTTTTCCCAGAGCCGAACCACATCTATAACGTACAAATTCCACATTAATTCCTTCATAGCTTGAAGCAGGATACCCATAGTATACCCACAAAAAAGCACAAATCTGCATATTCGTTCCTGGCTTTGCTTTTTGTTCACACCCATCTGCTGTCATAAAAACAATTTCACCAGGGCCAAGATAATTATAAATCTCAAAACCCAGGTTAGGGAATGCACAGGTTTCCGAAGATGCGGCATAGGCGCCTTCTTTTTTGCCGATAATAACCGGAGTTCTCCCTAATTTATCCCGGGCGGCATAAATTCCTTTTTCCGTCAAAAGGAGCATAGAACACGAACCTTTAATGGCTTCCTGAGCATTTTGGATGCCGTGTTCAAAAGAATCTTTCTCGCAGATTAATGTTGCCACAATTTCTGTTGGGCTTAAATCTCCGCCGCTTGTTTCGGAAAAATGAATTTTCTTTTGGAGAGCTTTTTTTGCAAGTTCCATGATATTGTTTATTTTTCCAACGGTAACGATACCAAATCTTCCCAGGTGAGATCCGAAGATCAAGGGTTGAGCGTCGTAATCGCTGATAACTCCGATACCGTTGTGACCCGAAAATTCGGGAAGATCCGCCTCGAATTTGGATCTGAAATAGTTATTCTCAATATTATGAATGGACCGTGAAAATCCCTTAGAGTTTTTTGTGGCAAGACCCCCTCGTTTTGTGCCCAGATGAGAATGATAGTCTGTTCCAAAAAACAGATCGTTTACACAGTCCTCTTTAGAAACAATTCCAAAAAATCCTCCCATAAGCTTTCTCTCCAGGAAATTCTATTTATTCTCTCTATCATGTTCAGGACAAGTTTATCCATTATTCCAACTGCGAGCGCCGGGTTTTTTAGTATAAACCCAGTGAACTGAGATCTTTTCCCTATAATGGAAAATTATTGATTCTTTATTGGCCAACCCATTTTGAAAACTTGCGGAATCTAAAACGCAAGCACCGTATCACGAATGTCGATAGCACCGCAAGCAGAAGGTGATGAATATGATAAAAACGTGGCGGGCCCGACCCATTCTCGATACGTAATGGGGGATAACCTGTCAAGTAAGACCCTGATCCAGCATGGCATTCACCACCTTTGTAAATCCGGCGATATTGGCACCTGCCATATAATTTCCGGATTTACCCTCGAAGCCGAGTAACTTCTCAATAAGTTCTGGTGTATCAAATGGTGATATTAAGCCGAATCCATAATTTATTGAGAACTTACGAAGCCAAACCTTACCTTCTTGAAATTCCCCCCAAAAAACTTTGCCCTCTCATTTCTTTATCCATAAGGGGGAGGAAATCGGCTACTTGTTCTTAAAAAAACTGCACCTTGTTTTTAATCCAGTATGCCTTGGCACAGTGACCGTAAAAAAGTGTTGCAATAAAAAAAACTCTTGACATTAAACTTAAATCTTGCGCCAAAAACAAAGTATTTTATTGGGTTCTCAAAAACCTGGTCCTC
>CAZKDT010000085.1:0-9329 GCA_964551515.1 uncultured Desulfobacteraceae bacterium
CCGCTTCCCACAAGCCGTACCGCCGAAGTAGAACAGTTTTGCTCATGATCTGCATGCAAGATCCAGAAGATGTTTAGGGCTTTCACAAGATCCTCATCAATGACATAAGGTTTGACGGGAGTATCAAACATCATGTTCAGAAAATTGGCGCAATACGAAAGATCCGGTCGGGGGTAAACCACCTTATGACCCCTGGATATTTTATAAGACATGGCTGCCATGGTTCTGACTTTGGAAAGCAGACGGGTCACCGTAATGTTTATTTCCTCTTGGGTGATCGAAAGTTCGGGGTAAAAGCTTCTTAAAGCGTTTACCATGGATGAAAGGATTCCCATGGGGTGGGACGCCCTGGGAAAGTTCTGATAAAAAATCTGCATATCCTCATGCACCAGCGAATGGTCATTAAAAAGAACCGAAGTCTGGTTGAGTTCGTCTCTTGAAGGAAGCCTCCCGATAATTAATAGATAGGCTGTCTCAATAAAACTCGAATGCTCGGCCAATTCTTCAACCGGAATACCGCGATAACGCAAAATTCCCCTTTCACCGTCCATGAAAGTGATGGCGCTCACGCAGCTCCCGGTATTGGCGTATCCGGGATCGAGGGTAATCAAACCTGTCTTCTGGCGAAGATTTGATATGTCGATGGCCTTTTCCCCTTCGGAACCGATTACGATCGGGAATTCATATGTTTTTCCTTCAAATTCAATTTTTACATTTTCAGACATAATTTATCCTTTTTTCATTTTCACAAAACAATCCATCCTCAATCTATGTTATATGCTTTAAGCATAAAATTAAAACACCTATATTTTCAAAAAGTTAATAGAAAAAAATGTAACTTCTCAATAAATTATGGATTCGGCTCAATATTACCATTTGATATACCAGAACTTATTGAGAAGTTACAAAAAAAATTAATGATTTTTTTTTTAAACCGAGGATAGTTTTCTTTTATTTGGAGCGGTTAAATAATTTATACATACATCAATATTGTTATATGGTCAAGCATTGAAAATAATTGAAAGTATAGTTTACTTACATAGGTTGCTGTGGTAGAAATAAATAACGTTTCAGGGTAATTAAACTCTTCTCCCTAAAACAATAAGGAGACATCATGTCTTTTAAAGAAAATCTTTTACAGAAAATAAACATCGATAAAATGGCAAAGCAGGTGATTGCCTCCATCGGCCCTGTGGACAGTGGCCGCAAGGTTGACAAGAAAACCATGCGCAGCCTTCTTGAAATGGTTTCCTATACATATAAAAGAAAACGTGATCTCGATCTTTTTATCAAGGATGTTGACGCCGAAAAAACCAGGATTCTGGTTCTGGACAATGATCTGGCTATTTACCATACTTCTGTTTATGACGTGGCCATGCGTAAAAGTCCCACTGTAAAGGAAATGATGAACCCGTTTAGTGTTATAAAGATATTAAAGGATACCGATGTGGTCATCAGTAAAAAAGAGGAATCTGTAAAAACAATTCAAAAAGAATGTATCGAGAAGCTGGATCTCTCCTACGATGAATCCGACCTTGATGAAATAGTAAAGGATGGAACGGCATCCCTGGAAAGAGAATATGCGGACGGGGTTATTGAATCTATGGATCTTTTTGCCGAAATTCTGGGTTACAGCGCGCCGCCAAAACCTTTCAGAATCACTCACCATAAAATTGTGGGGGCGTTAACCCAAGAACAAAGCGGGGAGGTTTTTTTCGGCCCCATGGTCCTTTACAGTATCATTCACAATACCATAAAATTGATTGATCAGCGGATCGTAAGCTTTGACAGGGGAAAAATAGAATTTGTTCAGCAGGTTGCAGCAGGCAAGGAACAGGCTTCTTCCGAAGGGCCCTACGTGTTTCAATATCTTAAAGAAATTGCTATTCAGCATAGTGTTAATTTTTAGAAACGCAGCAAGGGCTTTTTTATTTTAAGTAGGGATGGCTGGCTTACCCTCGGGATCAGGGAGGCAGAGGGAAGGAAAAGCTATTCCGCAGAGGACCCATCACCAGCGATGCGCAGTAGGGGTGATATTAAAACACCCATCCCGATATTTATCCGTAATGATTAACCCATTACGCACCCCGTATAAAGAATTTTTTGCTGGGTCCAAAACCGGTATGCTGCGTTGCATTGAAGTTTGAAATGGTTTGCCACCCAGGCATTATTATTTATCATAATACCGCAGCCTGTTGTTGAAATGAATGAAGTTTCCCGCGAATTACCTCCACATCAGAAAGCCGTGCCGAAAGTGTTGACAGGGTCTGAGAGACTTCCTTTTCGCTCTGATCCTTGAGAGCCACCGCCCGGTTCAATGCTTCCCGGATGGTAGAGAGGGTCAGGTCTATTTTATCATTCAGACTTTTTTTAAATTGCCGGCTGGTACTATCAACCCGCCGGATCAGATCATAGCGTACCCGGCCGCAATGCCTTTCAAAACGACTGCTAATGGTATCCTTCATCCGCTTTAAGATAATTCCTTTTGCCATAAAGCCCGGCAGAGCAAATCGAACAGAGAGGCTAATCAATTCTATGGCCCCGGGGTCATCCCGCAGCAGAAAATAAAAATCGCTTTTTTTGGTAAGTTTCTCTACTGTGGTGAATGGTTTGAGTCCTACCTGAAAAAGATCTGAGGTCATCTTTACAATGTTTTCAATGATGTCATTGGTGCGTTTGGCAATATCCAGATAAATTTCCTCCAGGGCCGCTGCGATCTTTTCGGTTTCGTTTTTTCTGAAGGCTATGAAGATTGTCTTGATTTCTTCAAAAACATAATTTTCCATTTCCTTTTCAAGCTCATGGCTGCTTGGGTTGCGGGCGGTCTTTTGGGAAAATACTTTGTCTAATTTTCCAAGCAGAACCGGTAGATCTTCTTTTTTAAGAGCTGCCAGATTCTCATCCAGCCCTTGTTGGAGCTTATTAATATGTCCATCCAGAATAAATCCCTGCCGGTCACGGTCTTTTATTGTTGTTTTAGCATATTTTTCAAACGAGGTTATTTTGGACTTTAATTCCTCGACTGTGAGCCTGGCCGCTTCCTGCTCAAGCTTACAAGCCATGGTCTCATCGGCGATATATTTCAAAAGGGAACTGATCACCGAATGGAGAAAGGTTTTACCTTTTTCGCAGTGTAGAAAATCTGTGAGATCTCTTTCAAAAGTCAACACACCGGAACGTGCTAATTTTTCGCTATCGCCTTGCAGCTTCCCCGTCAAAGCGAATTTAGCTGAAACCGGGTAAAGATTTACTGGCTTTTCTAAGGTTTTTCTTAAAAGATCATCGGTAAAAGCTATGGATTCGGCCAAATCTTTTTCATCAACCAGATCAATCTTGTTTAAAACAAAGAAAAACTTGTCAGCATGCTCCCGAACCTCCTTTAAAAACCGGTGTTCGGCCCCACCAAGCGGCGGATCGGGAGTTACAATAAATATGCCTGCATCCACATACGGCAAATAAGCATAAGCGACATCCGTATTATGCTTAAACACCGAACCTACTCCAGGTGTATCAATAATCCGAACCCCGTTTTTTAAATAGTCAGACGGATAAAAGACATCCACATCTTTTACTCCCAGTTTGTTTTTTGGATTTTCTTTCTCGGTAACAAATTTGGGGATGTCCGAAAGCTGGATATCTTCTTTGTTATCATTTAAATATCGTACCTCAGCCTTGCTTTCCTTGCCATAACGTATGATAGTGACAATTGAGGTTAATGGCACAATGGCGGTAGGTAAAATTTCAGCCCCCAAAAGGGCATTAATAAGTGTAGATTTGCCTCTTTTAAACTGGCCCATCACTACCAAATTAAACTGTTCAAGAGTTAACTTGTCAGAAACTTCGTTCAGCCTTTTACCTCCGCTATCCTCATTTATTTGAGAAAGATTTTGGACAATTTCCTGAAGACCGTCTTTAATTAAAGCATATTGACTGGACATGACAATTTTACCTCCCATTGTTTAAGGTTGAATATATTTCGTTCGGATAAGTATAATAATCGAAGCTACTTGCATCACAACCGAAACAACAACCAAAGCGCCAATGGATACATCATATAAAATTCCCATCAAGGCGCTTCCGAGAAACCAGAAAAGTCCGTATCCCGTATTGAAAATTCCGAAAGCCAAACCGCGTTTGTCTGCCGGTGCCAGTTCTGCAATAGTGGCACGCATGACTGATTCCTGTGCACCCATGCCAATCCCCCAAAAAGCCATACCGACAAGAGCCGACTTTGGGCCTCCGAAGAAAACCAGCGGTGCGAAAAGTGAGGAGAAAGACACTCCGATCATCAGTGTAAAGATACCCATACGGTCAAAAAGCCGCCCGAAAAGCAGCGCTGCAACAGCATCTGTTGCCATTGCCACGGCATAAAACAAAGGAATCAGATTTTCGGAAACTGCAGCGGTTTTTTTGAAATGGAAAGCTATAAGGGGAAAATCAGCATATCCCACAGCAATAAAGGCAACAGCCACCATATAAAGCCAGAAAACGCTTTGCTTGCCGTCGCTATCCGCTTCCGGCAGAGCCGTTTCAAAAACACGCGGCCGTGGATACATCAACCGTGCTATAAAAAGGGCAGTCAGCGCCAGTATCGCGGGTGCGACCAGCACCGCATATCCCAGTTGATATCCTCCCTTGAAATAAAATACTCCCGCAATGATCAAAGGACCTGAAACAGCACCTATCTGATCCATAAACTCATGCAGTCCAAAGGCCCATCCGGAGCCGATTTCCTTGCCGGCGTGTGAAAGCATGACGTCACGGGCAGGTGTGCGAATCGCTTTTCCGATCCGTTCCGTTACCATGAGCACTGCCGCAGTCATCCAGTGTCCGGTCAGCGCAAGTAGAGGAACGGCCAGAAGATTTATTGTATAGCCCAGGCTTGTGATGAGCCAATATTTTCCCGTTCGATCACTGATATATCCGGAAATAATTCGCAAGCCATACCCGACCAACTCACCCAAACCCGCAATGACGCCGACTGCTGCAGCACTTGCGCCCAGATAAGCTAAATAAGGCCCGTTCAGACTCCGTGCAGCTTCATAGGTCATATCTGCAAAGAGACTTACCACTCCGATAAGGACGACAAACCGCAAAGCCCCTCGGGAAGAAATATCTCGGTGTTTCTCTCGGCCAGGTAGCTTTACCATTAACAATCCTTCATTTTATTTATGGTCGTATTGCAGTGTGAAACAACATTGCCAAAAACGGTGAATATTCACCAATCGTAAAGAATTTCCCAGTGATCCTGAAAGGAAGGATCTTTTTGGCTGTATTTAAACGACAGGATCTTATCTTTGCCTGTCTCCTTACGGATTTCTTCCCCCCAGTACCGTATGTAAATTGCCGGAATCATGTGGGGATCGTCATCAGAATTACTGACAGCAGAGAGTTCTTTCAGCCATATTTCTTTTTCCTCGACCACTTTCCATATTCTGCCGGATTTTTTGCTTCTGACCCTCTCGCCCACATGGGGTAGCGCCAGCTTTTGACGCAACTCTTTGAATCTGTACCTCGAAAGTTTACCATAATCTAGAATTCTTTCACCAAAAATCATAATGCCAATAGCCCCAATGGGCGCCGTTAGGAGAATGGATAAAACAGCAACCGCCAGAATAACCTCTCCCGAAGCTACACCGGCAGCAAGAGGCACCGCCCCAATGGCAGCCTGGACCGTTGCTTTGGGGATATAAGCCACCACGCAAAAGAGTTTTTCTTTCCAATCAAAAGACGTCCCAATGAGCGACAAATACGTTCCGACACTTCGAAATATCAGTCCAACCAGAATGACCAGTGTGCCAGCAAGACCAGCCTTCCAGGCTACTTGAACATTGACTTGGGCGCCCACAAGGACGAAAAGGAGCAATTCTGCAAATATCCAGATTTTTTTTAGATTTTGAGAGATGATATAGGCGATGGGCTCGGCCTTTTCCAGGATAATAAAGCCTATTGCCATTACGCCTAAAAGACTTGCAATTGGCACCCATTGTTCACAAGCGGTTTCAAGCCAGGTAAGGAGAATCGCAACACCTATTATAATGATTGTCCGTTTTGGCGGCTTCCAGTCGTATTTTGTAAAAAGACGGTATAAAAAATAACCGGGAATGACTCCCGCAAGAATCCCCAGGGTAATAGAAACCGGAATTTCTCCCAATTTGGCCCAAAGATTAATCTGGCCACCGCCATACATTCCAAGAAAGATAGTAAACAGAACAATAACGAATACATCGTCTACCGACGATGCCGCCAGTACCATCGTTGGGATACCCTTTTTAGCACCTCGACCGCGGTCCATAAAATCGATCATCAGGGGGACAACTACGGCCGGAGAGACCGCCCCCAGAATGGCGCCCAGGATCGCGGCCTCAATATAATCGATGTGGAGCCACTTTGGGGCGACCAGCATGACTCCGACGATTTCAAAAACAGCAGGCACAGCGCTCATCAGAAGGGCTGCGCGGCCGACGCGATGAAGAGTGTCTCTGTGCAGTTCAAACCCAGCACGTAGCAAGATAACGATTAAGGCGATCTTGCGAAAGTCCCCTGATACCTGCATCATTTCCGGTTTCATTAGATTACATACATATGGCCCGCATAGAATGCCTACGATGAGCATTCCCACCAGCCCCGGCATTTTTATCCGCCGAAAGAGATAATCCGCCAGCAACCCCAGAACGATAATCAAAGAAAGACTTGCCGCCATTTAATTCTCCTCTTTTCTACGTCCTTAACCATCCGTTTCTCTTTCAAATAAAAAACCCCGCTCAGTAAAACTGTGCAGGGATTCACAAATCGTTTTAGATACTCTCCTACATCGTTTCGATAAGCGGGGTAGAAAGTCTGTCTAACCGTTGACTTCTACCCATTTATGATAGAAGTCATCAGTTCTGTGCCGCCTACAAGGGGTTAGAACAGTTCAGGCAGACTTCATTGCCCTCTATTTTTTGAATTCCGCATACCACGAATATATGCTTAAGTCAAGGTCAGTGTAAGCAAAATCCACCACCTAATTTTTTAGCTATCCTATCTGAACCAGAAATTCATGAAATTTTAGCAAATCTCTTTTAAGCATCTTATAGACCTGGTTATATTTGGCCTCCAGAAAGTAGATTTTTTTTAATATTTTTAGTGTCTTTTCAAGCTCGCCCATTAATTCGGCTGCCAGCATTTTATCGCTCATAAACAATTCTGCCTTTTTTTCGGATTCCCATTGCGTACAGTGGTTCAATCAATGCCTATCCGGTTAACGCCCAAAATGATTCATACAAATGGAATAACTTGTTGTAAATCTTGGCCTTTGATAAGAATTATTCCCCAAAAAAAGATTTTTGCCAAATTATCAATAATAACAATAGATTAAAATATTTTTTGGGTAACAACCGGATAGGCATGGTTCAATCTTATTAATTTCCAGCAAATCCAGGGGGAAACCTGTTAGTTCCATGGCATCCCCATATATACGAAAAAACTCTTCAGCCGAATAATCACCCTCGATAGCTATATCAATATCGGAAATTTTAGAAAAGTCGTTTTCGTTTAAAAGCGAACCCCATTGATAAATACGGCGAGGACGATATTTTTTAATAAGCATCTTTACGATTTTATCAAAATCTTTTCTTGCCTGTGCAAGCAAAGTAAGGTTTTTTGTCCTGATTCTATCCTGTTTATCCTTTAAGAAACGACGCGTTTCATTGATGTCAAAATCGGGCGAGACAAGATTGTCTGGTTTGTAAGACTTGTCTAAGAATTTTTTCATGTACTCAGGCCCCATTAGATTGCTGCTGCGTGGTCTTTATCAATTTGTTTATATTGTATGTGTGAACGTAACAAGTATACAATCGCTTCGCGATTCTATATAACGCGGCTTCGCCGCTCTAAAAAAGGAAATTCCTATATTATCAAGTTGATTTTTTATTTATAATTTTTGCGGTTTTTATGGCAAAAAAAGTTTGATCACATCACGAACCAGTACACGAAGCACGAAGGTTATATATTTTATTCTTCTTTTCCTTTGTGATCTTTATGGTAAAAATAAAACCGATCTTTTTTTGGGCACAGACCCGCCTGCCATTGCAAGGCACGAGCGGGCAGGTGGACACAAATTATTAAGATTCTTAAATTGCAAAACAATAATATTATCTGTGTATATCTGTGAAAATCTGCGTCCTATTTAACTTGTAAAAAAATCCTCTTTTTTGTCTCACCATTTTTATTTTTCCGTCCGCTTCCAGGACATCCAGATATTTGTTCACTTCATTAATCTGCAATCCTAAAATTTCAGACAGGTCTTTTAACGTACACGGACGTCTGGCAATGGTGCCCAAAATGGCAGATTCAGTGTCCGTGCGATAGGCAAGAAGATCCTTGCGTTCAGACACATTAGCGATTATGGAAACATTTTCAAGTTGCCAGAAATGTAAAATATGTTCAAGCTCCTGCCGGGTGGCCGCCCGAATTGTTGAGACCGGCCCGGGACGGTCCAGGGTATTCAGCTGAACCCGGGACGGTCCGATTTTTTCAATGGCCTGTTTTAAAGCGGTTAATTCATATTTCGTATCATTTATGCCGGGGACTATAAATATTTCCAGCCAAATTTGTCCGTTATATTCTTTGCTGAACTTTACTATTCCTTCAATAATTGTATCAATTTTTAACCCAGGATAAGGGCGGTTTATCTTCCTGAATATTTTATCCGTTGCCGCGTCCAGTGAAGGTATGACAACCGCAGCATCCTTAATATCTTCACGAACCTGTTTTATAGAAAATAAGGTGCCGTTTGTCAGCACGGCCACGGGAATATCATGGATATGATTTCTGATAAAATGTAACACATCGGCGATGCTTGAATTTAAAGTCGGTTCACCTGAACCGGAAAAGGTAATATAGTCCGGTCTTGGATTATTGGCAAAATAGTCAGTAAGCTCTTCTTTAACCGCTCGTAAAGGCACATATTTTTTGCGCTCTACTGTCAAATCGGTTGTTCGCCCGCATTCACAGTAGATGCAGTTTAATGTGCAAGTTTTCAATGGAACCAAGTCCACGCCAAGGGAAATCCCTAACCGCCGTGAAGGCACCGGACCGAAAAGGTGATTGTATTTCATTTTTTCGTCTTCCTTTAACTTAATTGAAAGTACTGGTTTTCGTTCGGGCACTAAATAGTAACCGGGTGTAAATCAAGACTGTTGTTTGCTAAAATTGCCATGGGCATTTGGTTTCAGGTGTCAGGTGTCAGGTGTCAGGAAACATGTTCAGTAGTAATGGGCTGGTTCTGAGAGAACGATTCATCATTTACGCCATACACTGCCGATTTCTCAGCTAACTGCCGGCGG